>NZ_BAAIHN010000009.1:0-95000 GCF_054784775.1 Lacticaseibacillus boliensis | reverse complement strand
CGCCAGGCGCCACTGTCGAAGTGAAGAATCCGGATGGCGACGTGGTAGGAACTGGCACCGTCGGTGACGATGGTAAGTTCGATGTCACCGTGCCAAAGGACGGTGCAAAACCAGGCGATCCGCTGTCCGTGACCCAAACCGAACCAGGCAAGGATCCAAGCGACACGACGACCGTAACTGTAACGACGCCAGAACAGACGAAGTCTGAAACGCCAACCGGCGTCACCGCAACAGGTCAAGAAGACGGCAGCACGGAAGTCACGGGTACAGGGACGCCAGGCGCCACTGTCGAAGTGAAGAATCCAGCAGGCGACGTGGTAGGGACTGGTACTGTCGGTGACGATGGTAAGTTCGATGTCACCGTGCCAAAGGATGATGCAAAGCCAGGCGATCCGCTGTCTGTGACCCAAACCGAACCAGGCAAGGATCCAAGCGACACGACGACCGTAACTGTGACAACGCCAGAACAGACGAAGTCTGAAACGCCAACCGGCGTTACCGCAACAGGTCAAGAAGACGGTAGCACGGAAGTCACGGGTACAGGGACGCCAGGCGCCACTGTCGAAGTGAAGAATCCAGCAGGCGACGTGGTAGGGACTGGTACTGTCGGTGACGATGGTAAGTTCAATGTCACCGTGCCAAAGGACGATGCAAAACCAGGCGTTCCGCTGTCCGTGACCCAAACCGAACCAGGCAAGGATCCAAGCGATACGATGACCGTAACTGTAACGACGCCAGAACAGACGAAGTCTGAAACGCCAACCGGTGTTACTGCAACAGGTCAAGAAGACGGTAGCACGGAAGTCACGGGTACAGGGACGCCAGGCGCCACTGTCGAAGTGAAGAACCCAGATGGCAAAGTGGTAGGGACTGGTACCGTCGGTGACGACGGTAAGTTCGATATCACCGTGCCAAAGGATGATGCAAAACCAGGCGACGATCTGACAGTCACTGAGACAGAAGATGGCAAGCAGCCGAGTGATCCAGCAACTGCGACTGTAACGACGCCAGAACAGACGAAGTCTGAAACGCCAACCGGCGTCACCGCAACAGGTCAAGAAGATGGCAGCACGGAAGTCACGGGTACAGGGACGCCAGGCGCCACTGTCGAAGTGAAGAATCCAGCAGGTGAAGTGGTAGGGACTGGCACCGTCGGTGACGACGGTAAGTTCGATGTCACCGTGCCAAAGGATGATGCAAAACCAGGCGATCCGCTGTCCGTGACCCAAACCGAACCAGGCAAGAATCCAAGTGACACGACGACCGTAACTGTAACGACGCCAGAACGGACGAAGTCTGAAACACCGACCGGCGTTACCGCAACAGGTCAAGAAGACGGTAGCACGGAAGTCACGGGTACAGGGACGCCAGGCGCAACGGTTGAAGTCAAGACACCAGGAGGTGAAGTTGTAGGCACAGGCACTGTTGGTGACGATGGTCAGTTTGAAGTGAAGATTCCAGAAGGGACCGTCAAGCCAGGTGATGGTCTGAGCGTCACCGAAACGGAGCCGGGCAAAGATCCAAGTAGCCAGGTGATCGTTAAGGTGCCGGATGCCGTTACTGGCGGAGAAACCACACCGATGAACGATAAGTCGAAGACACCAAGCGGTGTTGAAATTGTGACAACGGACGATGGTGGAACCTATGTCAAAGGTTCTGGTACCCCAGGCGCAACGGTTGAAGTCAAGACACCAGGAGGTGAAGTTGTAGGCACAGGCACCGTTGGTGACGATGGTCAGTTTGAAGTGAAGATTCCAGAAGGGACCGTCAAGCCAGGTGATGGACTGAGTGTGACCCAAACCGAACCGGGCAAAGATCCAAGTAGCCAGGTGATCGTTAAGGTGCCGGATGCCGTTACTGGCGGAGAAACCACACCGACGAACGATAAGTCGAAGACACCAAGCGGTGTTGAAATCGTGACAACGGACGATGGTGGAACCTATGTCAAAGGTTCTGGTACCCCAGGCGCAACGGTTGAAGTCAAGACACCGGGAGGTGAAGTTGTAGGCACAGGCACCGTTGGTGACGATGGTCAGTTTGAAGTGAAGATTCCAGAAGGGACCGTCAAGCCAGGTGATGGTCTGAGCGTCACCGAAACGGAGCCGGGCAAAGATCCAAGTAGCCAGGTGATCGTTAAGGTGCCGGATGCCGTTACTGGCGGAGAAACCACACCGACGAACGATAAGTCCAAGACGCCAGGTGGTATCGAAATTGGTAGCACTGTCGATGGTGGTGTTTATATCAAAGGTTCTGGTACCCCAGGCGCAACGGTTGAGATCAAGACGCCAGGTGGCTCAGTAATCGGTGAAGGAATCGTCGGTGACGATGGTCAATTCGAAATCCACATTCCAGGTGGCGTGGTTAACCCTGGTGACAACCTTACTGTTTTCGAAACCGAAAATGGTAAGCAGCCAAGTGATGGCGCAACAATTAAGATGCCAAACACTTCTGTCACACCGGGCAACGTGACCTCGACTGTTGATGAGGGCGGCAACGTTCACATCGAAGGCAATGGCGTTCCAGGCGCAACGGTTCAAGTTAAGGATCCGAACGGTAATGTTGTGGGTGAAGGTGTGGTCGATGGTAATGGTGAATTTGATGTCACCGTACCAGCAGACACTGTAAAGCCGGGCACGACCCTTGGCATCACCGAAACCGAACCTGGCAAGCTGTCGAGTTCGATGACGGCAGTCAAGGTACCAGATACGATCGCAAGTGTTCGGAACTCGTTGCCAGCTACTGATGCTGAAGGAACGGTTGCGACGAACCTTGGGAACCCAGCAGGGACGACGGCACAACCTGGTCAAGTGACGCAACCAGCAACCGGCGTGACGACTACGCCAGTGAATGCTGGTACAACCACTGGCACGACTGATGGTGCTCGAGCAACACTGCCGGCAACCGATGCGGCGACATCCAGAGCATCATTGCCAAGCACTGGTGAAGAGAACGGTGTTGCCATTACAGCATTTGGTGGCGCACTGATCCTTGGTCTGATTGGTTTAGCAGGCGACCGCCGTAAGCGCAAAAATTAGCTTTGTAAAAAGCAACTAATGCCGGAAGCACCGAATGGTATCAATGATGCCGGTTCGGTGCTTTTTATCTATTGATGTTTAAATAATCGTGATGGGGGAGCTGGTTATGAAGTAAATCTAGTGGATAAAAATTCTAACTATCTTTGGAGGGGTAGCAATGAAGTTTTTAAAGTCTAAGCAATGCGGCACACAAGTCGATGGCTACATCGAGTACGACTGAGCGCCAGCAGTGGAATCCCTTGAATCTCGACGACAGCACGTTTGTGTTTGCGCTGGATACGTTCCTGCCAAAACGGGCGCCAGATCGTGCAGTACTTGTTGAAGGCGGGCGTCGAAAAAGTCGGCTTGTATTCTGCATATTTGGACATCAACCTGCAACAAGAGATCGATGCCTGGGCAGCGCGATATGAAATCGATGGCCAAAAGCTGCAAGTGATCAATCAGTTGCTGCGACTGCAGGCAACCGACAGCAGCGTGGGACAGACACCGATCCAACTGCCGAAAGCGGCCAACGGCTTGTTTGATGATCGCGGCATTTTGAAAGAAGAGACGTACTGTCGCCAAGACGGGAACGATCAGCTATGCCCAAGGAAATCAGCAAAATGTTGAGCTTTTCGACAAAAATGGGGTCTTGCAGCGCGACTTCACCGACATGGCGGCTTTGACGCAGTGGTGGCTGAATGACGCGTTCACAGCCAATACCCGCTTCTTGGGGCGCTTCAACCATCCGGATTACGCGCCGTTTTTGAAAAACGCCAACGTTGAAGCGGTGCCGTATCTGACCGTTGCGGCCTTCATCGTTGCCAACTGTCCGGTTGCGCAAGGGTTGGCGCAGGTGCTCGGTCGTGATGTGGCGTTGTTGCGACTCAACAAAGGTTAATCTGCCGTTCCAAATCGGTCGCCATAACGCCCCTTCACCCTCGGATGAACCACCACGCAAAAGAAAAATCACTTGCAACAGGCGTATGCCGTGCAAGTGATTTTTTTGCGGAATCGGTGGTTCTTGATGGTGTCAAAATGAATCGGGGCTTTCATCAGGTTGTGCAGGCAATCAGATTGGATTAACGAATGTGAATACGCAACGGCAAATTAAAGGCACGACAAAGACGCGTTTTGAGGTACCAAAACGCGTCTCGGCAGGCCAATCTTTGCCTAGCTCTTCGTTGTTTTTATTCATCTTATATTGGTGGTACGGTTCGATTACCCTGTCCTTGCCGTGGTATGGTCACACAGCTTCATGGCGCGTGCGCTCTGGGTAGTAGGATCCCGGCACGAGGCCGGCGAACCCGATCCAGTATGCCCCCATGGAAGCAAGCGACCCTGCAGTGCCGCTTCAAGGAGACACGATGAATTCGTTATCAAGATAGCACGTGTACAATCTAAATGCAAGCGTTTTGCACATATTTTTTAAATTGGTCTATTAACAAGATATCTTCATATAAATTGATATATAGGCGTCAAACGCGACAATCTAAATATTGGTCTGTATAATCATGACTAAGGAGGTGACGTCGATGAATCACGGGCGCTGGCTGTGGGTCGTCGGGACGTTGGTCGGCGAAACGTCGCGCTTACGCTATTTTCCAGACGGGCATCTTGAACGCGTCGCCGGATTTTGGGTGGCGGTCAATCGGCTGGCGAAGCGCGCCGGAAGCAAGCCCTTGCCGGTTGCCCGGCAAATGGTGTTTTTGACGATGACGAATGAGTTGTTGCTTCCAAGAGACCGTGCTCAGACCGAGGAAGCGACTGAAGAAGCCGCAACCAAACAACTGGTCGTCGCCAGTTCCGGCCCGGCGTTACAGCCATTGCAGTATTCTGATCAGGTGACGGTGCATGGGTGGTTGGAAAGACAATGGCTAGTGGTGCCACCGGATTTACGTGCGACCAAAAAGCTATCACAGGCGACTATGGCCCAGCGGCAAGCAGTGCATACTGCCTTTGCCTTATGGGTACAGCAATATCAGCGGCCAACGCGGCAATGGGCGGTTGTCGCCAAGACGCTCAGCCGCTTGAGTCAGCGCTATGTCGCCGGGGAACTTTCCTTGGCGGCCTTCATCAGCCGTAGCGAGCGCGTGGTCGCGGCCCGGATCCCCAAGACAAGTAAGAAGTTTGCCGCGCTGGCGACGAAGCTTGTGGGCATCGCCGCCACCTATTCGCCAGAGCGCTTGGGGTTGGTGGTTCCGGTATTGACGATGACGGCGTACAAGCATGTTGCCGCAAGCGGCCGCTATGGAGAGCCGCGGTGGCCACAGGCAGATTATGATCCCGAACAGGCGGCAGATCCGGCGTATCAAGAAGCGATGTTAGACGCGTTCAGACGCTCCCAACTTTTCCGTAACGACCAAGGGCTGCCGCTAAACTTCGGTAGCCAAGGGTATTATCAAGAGGCAAACCGCTGGACCCAGGCCGCGGTGGCGGCGTGGCTTGACGCCCATTAAGGAGATGCAGGCATGACGATGAAAAAGTGGCTGGCAGAGTTCACCGTTGAAGGGGTGATCGTCGATGTGCAGGTGATTCATGCGATCATCAGCACGGGGAGGCACACGACAGTAGAAATGGTAAAGCTTAATGTCGACAGCGCGGTGTTGACCGATTTTGAGGTCAAAGAGTGGCCGCTACCGGAAACGTTGTATTTTCCGTTCGACCAGATCGTCGCCGATCGCCCGGACATCGGCGATCGGGTGAGTTTGATCGCGGAAGTTGGTACTGCGGCTTTGGCCAATGCGGAAGACGCCCCGAGAATCGCCAAGTATCAAGAGAATCAATTCAAAGAGATTGTTGGCAAGGCGCGCAGCTTCAGCAAGCGCTTCGCCGGTAGTAAAAAGCCGGCGTTCGATGAATTGACCGCCCAGTATATCGATACCGAAATCGATTTTGACGGGTGGCTGGCGGCGCAAAAAGAGTTGATGCCCACCTCCAAGATGCTCGACCGGCTGCAGACGGTTTTGACCACGATCGAAAAGCCGCGCCGTGCTGTGTTGAAGCAATCGACACATCAAGTGGCGGTGGCGGAGTCGCTGATCAGCGTTCAGCTGATTCCAGGCGGCCGGTTTCCCCATCACAACGAGCCTCTAGGCAAACGCGTGGGCGAGCGGTTTTACCGGGTCTCATCAGAAGACGCCGACGCGGAGTTTGCCCGCATCGAAGCCGAGGCCAAACAGCTTGGCCAACACGCCGACTAAGCGTAAAAAAATAGCCATCACGCGATCGCGTGGTGGCTATTACTGACTGCTACAGGGCATCAGTCAGGGAGATATGCGTTTGGGTTTGTGGCTGGACGGTTTTTTCGTCGAGAATGACAGTCAACGTGACGCTTTGTTTGTGCCGATCGGCGTCTGCGCTGGCTTCGACCACGCAACCGAGTTCTTGTTGGAGGCTTTGCGCCAAGAAACCAGCCTCTAAGCGGAAGTCGGGATCTTTGAAGTTTGCCATGCGCGTCGCAACGACGGTGCCGCTGAGCGTGTAGGTCCGCTGGTGGCGTTTGCTGGCAGCCAATGTCAGCGTGCCGAAACCGACGCGTGCAAACAGCGTCGTTAGGTCCGCTTCGACCACCGGCAACCGACGAGCGAGACTGCGGCCCGCCCAGTAAGTGATGGCTTCGTTTTCTTTGCCCAGCAGATCGGGCAACAACAGATCCCGCAACATCAGCTGACCGAACAGCGGCCCTTCTGCGGAGAGGTTGAGTAGTTCTGGATAACTAGCTTTGGCCATGATTGCCTCCTATTCTTGTCTATTATAGCGAAAAGCGGCCGTGCTTGCGACTTGAATTTTTCTGCAAAAGCGGGGACAATTAAGGTTCAAGGAAGGGAGTACGTATTGATGAATACTCAACCAATCGGCTTCATCGATTCCGGTGTAGGCGGGCTGACCGTGGTCAAAGAAGCCTTGCGTCAGTTGCCTAATGAAAATATCATTTTTCTCGGTGACCAGGCACGCCTACCATACGGACCGCGGCCTGCCGCGCAGGTGCGCGCTTTTACCTGGCAGATGGTCAATTATTTGCTGGACAAGCACATTAAGATGCTGGTGATCGCCTGCAACACCGCCACGGCGGCGGCCCTGGATGATTTGAAGGCCAAGCTATCGATCCCGGTGATCGGCGTCATTCAGCCCGGCAGTCGCGCCGCGTTACGGCAGTCGACCACGGGCCATATCGGGGTGATCGCCACGGTGGGGACGGTGCATTCAAAAGCCTATGAACGCGCCATCCGCAACAAAGACAAACGCGTCAAGGTGACGAGCCTGGCCGCGCCTAAGTTTGTGTCGGTGGTCGAATCCAACGAGATGCGCTCACCGGTTGCCAAAAAAGTCGTGGCAGAGACCTTACGCCCACTGACGCGCATGAACATCGACACCTTGGTCATGGGCTGCACGCATTACCCGCTGTTGCGCCCGCTGATTCAAAACGTGATGGGCGACAAGGTCACCTTGATCGATTCCGGCGCTGAAACCGTCAGCGACGTGTCGATGTTGCTGGATTATTTTGACCTCGCCAACCCGGCGGCGACCCAACCGACGCGGGAATATTACACGACTGGGGGCGCGGAGATGTTTGACACCATCGCGTCACAGTGGCTGGACGAGAAGATCCAGGCGCAGCACGTGGACATCACCGACCAGCCGCAAGACGTTGTGGCCAGCCTGCCGACAACGGTGGTGGTGGCGTCTAAAAACGCCGGCAAGGTCAAAGAAATCGCGGCGATGTTTGCCAAACTCGGCGTCGCCGTCAAAAGCCTCGCAGACTATCCAGAGCTACCAAGCGTGCCAGAAACCGGGACCACGTTTGAAGAAAACGCGCGGCTGAAGGCCAACGGTTACGCCAAGGCGCTGGAGCTGCCGGTGTTGGCCGATGACTCTGGCCTGCAGGTCGATGCCCTCGGCGGCCAACCCGGCGTCTTCTCCGCGCGCTATGCCGGCAAAGGCCACAACGACGCCGCCAACAACGCGAAGTTGGTGGCGGAACTCGCCGGCGTCCCTGAAGCCAAGCGCACTGCACATTTTGTCAGCGTGTTGGCCTTGGCGCGGCCGGGCAAGCCCGATGAAGACTTGGTGGTACGCGGGCAAGTCGATGGTCGGATCATCGGGCTGCCTCAAGGCGACAACGGCTTCGGCTACGACCCCTACTTTTTCCTGCCAGAATACGGCAAGACGATGGCAGAAATGACGCCAGACGAGAAAAACAAGGTCAGCCACCGCGGCAACGCCTTGCGCAAACTCGAAAAAGAGTGGGATGGCTGGTTCAAGTAGCCAAAGCGGCGCAAAGCGGGTTTAGCTGGGAGTCTAAGATGGCTTGGCCATGGTGCGGCGAAGCCGTGCTGTGGAGCGAGACAGCTTAGACAGCCCAGCGTTGCTTTGCAAAGCTAGAGGAGCCAAAGCGGCGCAAAACGGGTTTAGCTGGGATTTTTGACACGGTTAAGGAGGAAACAACATGTATCTTGTGGCAGTGAGCGACACTCATGGCGATGCCGAGATCCTCAAGGCGATTGCTGAACGACATCAAGATGCGGCGGCATTTTTTTACGCCGGCGATTCAGAACTAACGGCAGATGATCCGTTATTCCAGATCTATCAACCCGTCGCTGGGAATATGGATTTTGATCCCGCGTTTCCGCTCACCGTCACCCGCGAGCTGCCGGGCTTGAAGGTGTTCATGACCCACGGCCACCGCTACAACGTTAATTTTTCCCTCGACCACTTGCTCGCGGCAGGGGAAGAAGCGCAGGCCGACCTGGTGATTTTCGGCCACACCCATCAGCTTGGTGTCGAAAAACACACCAACACAGTGCTTTTAAATCCTGGTTCCATCTCTCAGCCGCGCGGCGAGTTCGCCCACTTGCGCGGAACATACGCGACGGTGGTGTGGGATGCTGAGACGATCAAGGTCAGCTACCGCACGCGAGATGGGCAGGTTGTTAAAACGCTCGAGCGGGAGTTCCAGCGGTAATTAACCGGTCACAACTTGAGACATGTCATCATCTAAATAGCGTCGCATCAGCACTCGTTGTCTTTGAGTGGTTATGATGCGGCGCTATTTTATGGTTGATTTCTAATGGGGTACCAATGTTAACAAATGTATACATATGATATATTGAATTTTGGCGCATTTGCGTACATTTTTAGGGTTTCTAGGGGGAACTAAATGTGAAAAAGGTTTTATTCGTATCTTTTGTGACACTTTTATCCGTAGCTGTACTTGCGGGCTGTGGTAATAGCAGCCGCTCTGCAGGTGATTCGCAGTTGAAAGCCGATAATAGTAGCTTGAAACAACAAGTAAAATCATTGAAAGCACAGATTGCGACACAAAACGCATCCTCATCGGCTAAGGACACTGAAGTCGTCGCAGAAAATACTAACAAGACTACTAAATCAACCGCGGTCATGGGTAAAGAGTATATCATCAAGGATAAAGCGGGAAAGAAACTTGTCGGATTAACGCTGACACAGGCGGATAGCAAGTTTAGCGGTTTCGCGACCGAAGATGGCGTGATTGACGATCCTGATTTTAATCAGGGGAAAAAGGACAATCTTATCCAGCTTTCGATGAAGTATACAAATTATGGTCTTAATGATGAGTGGGGACCAAGTACCGGAATTGAGGTCTATGATTCAACTGGCGCACAGGCAACAAATGTCAGCTACGAAGATGGTGGTGACATGGTATCGGTTGGCCACTCGGGTACATTGACGACATGGTATACGTTGAGCCAAGTATACGCAACTAATAAGAAGCTCGAAATCGAATATTCTGAGTATTTGACTGCTGCAGGATCTAATGATGATGAAAAATATTCTGCAAAGTGGGTCGTTCAGCAATAAGACTTAAACAAGTGGCCTTTCTTGTTCATCATTGAGAAGATCGCAGGTTAATGATGGTATCTTAACGTCAAAAAAAACACCGGTCAGCAAACGCTGATCGGTGTTTTCATTAACTGTTAAATTAGATTTCTTCAGGAACCAACTTAACAGGCTTGGTGCCCATCCAGCCACAGATCTCTTCGAAAGTATCGGTGATGGCTTGGGTGCCAGGGGCGAGGAGCTTACGAGGATCGTAGCCCTTGCCTTGCTTGTCCTTGCCGGCTTCGATGTATTCACGAGTAGCCTTGGCAAAGGCGAGTTGGCATTCGGTGTTGATGTTAAGCTTGGAGATACCCATCGAGATAGCCTTTTCGACTTGGTCTTGAGGGATACCGGAACCACCATGGAGAACCAATGGCAATTCAACGGCGTCAGCGATTTCTTGGAGACGGTCGAAGTGCAGGCCCTTCCAGTTGTCAGGATATTGGCCGTGGATGTTACCAATACCAGCAGCCAAGAAGTCGATACCGGTTGCAGCTAAGGTCTTAGCTTCTTCAACAGATGCTAATTCGCCTTCGCCGACAACGCCGTCTTCTTCACCGCCGATAGAACCAACTTCAGCTTCGACAGAGATACCCTTGCTGTGAGCCAAGGCAACGATTTCCTTGGTCTTAGCAACGTTTTCTTCGAAAGGCAGGTCGTGGCCATCGAACATAACGGAGTTGTAGCC
Source organism: Lacticaseibacillus boliensis (assembly GCF_054784775.1). NCBI lineage: Bacteria > Bacillati > Bacillota > Bacilli > Lactobacillales > Lactobacillaceae > Lacticaseibacillus > Lacticaseibacillus boliensis. The sequence goes on along the minus strand of NZ_BAAIHN010000009.1, from coordinate 84,440 downwards.
GGCAGCAATAGCTTCCTTAGCAGCTTCGAAGTCACCATGGTCGAGGTGAATAACAACTGGAACGGTGATGTCCATGGACTTAACCGTTGCTTCGATCAGTTGCTTGCACAGTTCATAGCCGCCCATGTACTTTGCAGCGCCCATGGAAGTTTGGATCAGAACTGGAACGTTCAGTTCTTGTGCGCCCTTGAGGATCGCGCGGGTCCATTCAAGGTTGTTGGTGTTGAACGCGCCGATAGCGTAGTGACCCTTGCGAGCAGCTTGAAACAATTCAGTGCCGTGTACTAATGGCATGTATAGTTCCTCCTAAAGAATGAAAACAGAATTTTTTTACTCTTTCATTCTAACATAATTTTCAGGATATGCGCACTAGATTTTACACTTGCGATGTAAGTCTTGCGGAATAATGGCGCGGCTTGGGTGATGGCGCTTTCATGATACAAACCGCATGAAAAAGGCACTCGCGCGTCGCGGCAAGGAAACCGATTGCCCAATTTTTCCACTGTAAGCGGTCATGAAAGGTGGTAAAATGTGAACCAACTTAAGCGGGGCAAATCGATGAAAGTCGATCACAAGGAGGAGCATTGTGACACCTAAAATAGATGAAATTACACCTGCGGAATGGGACCTGATGCGGATCGTGTGGACGAAGGGGAGTATCCACAGCCGCGAGTTGATCACGTTGTTACAGATGAAACGCGATTGGTCGGACTCGACCATCAAGACGTTGTTGGGGCGTCTGGTCAAAAAAGGGTTGCTGGCCGTCTCGCAAGAAGGCAGACGCTATGTTTATCGCCCCACCGTCAAAGAAGAAGTGGCGATGGACACGACAGTCCAAGAGCTGTTCTCACATTTGTGTGCCATGCGCAGGGGCCAGACGATCATTGACCTGGTCGAACAAACCCCGATGACCCAAGCGGATCTTCGAGGGCTGGCGACGCTGGTTCAAGCCAAGCTCAAAGACGCGCCGGAGATGGTGCAATGTGATTGTGTGCCGGGAGAAGCCGGCTGTTAAATCACAAACGCCGCGACACCACGATTCGTTTTTGAATCGCGATGGCGCGGCGTTTTTTCAATGCCACAAGAAGTCGTTGGTGGCCTTGATGACGCGTGGATTGAAGCGCAGTGCGCTGTGGCTGGCATCGGGGCCCGTGATGCGCTGTTCCCGATAGCTGGCGGCGCGCCCGGCAACCAAGAAACCTAATGCGCGCGTTGACGCGTTGAGGATGCGCCCGTCGGAATGGGTATCGTCGACATCGCCATACAGATTCAAGATGGCAACGGCGGGGAAGCGGCGGCGGATCAGCATTGCCTGGCGAAATTCCGGCGCCATCAGTCGCGGCCGGCCGTCGGGTTGAATGTGGTTGTGGCGCGGCTGCATGTGCATGCGCGGGATGCCGTCGAAGTTGCCGGCGATGCTGACCCACTTAACGACGCGCGGCAGGTGCGGGTCGTTGCCCCAGCCCAGCAGGTACCACTCGACGGCGGTGTTGCCCAGGCTGTGAGCGACGATGTTCACGCGCTGGACGTGGTAGCGCGTCGCCAGGCCAACCATCACGTTGTGAAGCCAGCGACACAGGCGGTGGTAGTCGACGGTATCAGCGTTTTGAAAAACCACCTGCACCAGCGGCCGCGGTGTCATTGCCGTCAGGTGCCCGCTGAAGTGGACCTGGCCGCGTGCAGACACCGTTGCCACTAACGCCGGCGTCGCGCCCACTTGCCGCTGGGCGGCTCGGATCAGCGGCAACATCGAGCGCTGGCTGCCATGGTGGCCGTGAAGATAAACGGTGACCGGCGCTGGCGTCGCCGCATGAACGATCGAAGCCGGCGCCAACACGAGGCCCAAAACCAGTAAGAATCCGCAAACCATGCGGCGCATGGCGATCACCTCCAGTTTGATTTTAGCGCAAGGATGCCGGCGACATAGGCTTGCCAAGAAAAACTTAAACTATCATAGGCGCAGGCTATACCCCGCGATAGGAAAAGACTATGCCGGATTCGTTGACAACCTATGCCGATGTCGTTATGATGAATCCAACATGAAAAAGCGATTAAAAGATGAGTAGTGTGATGCCCATCCTTTTCAGAGAGCTACCATTGATGAGAGGTGGCAAGGATGCTTACGCGAAGATGGTCTTGGTGATGCGCTTGGCGGCTGAGCTTCGGTGAAGTCGTCATGGGAACGCCCATTATAGCGTGACGGTCTCGCCGAATCTGGCCGGACCGCTTAAGGGGTCGCGTGTGAGCGTTGCCCAAAGCCAAGGTGGTACCACAGCAGAGCTGTCCTTGATGCATATGCATCGGGCGGCTCTTTTCTTTTGATCATCAACTTAGGAGGAACAATATTATGACGACAACAATTATCGGGTATCCCCGGATCGGTGAGCACCGTGAATTAAAATTTGCCACCCAAAAATATTTCAAGCAGGCGCTGTCTGCAGACGAGCTGCAGGCGACCGCCAAAGAATTACGGCGCAAGAACTGGCAGACGATCCAAGCTGCCGGCATCGATCAGATCCCGACCGGGGACTTCAGCTTTTTTGACACGACCTTGGACACCGCCAAGCTGCTCAACATCGTGCCTAAGCGCTACAAGGATCTGCAGTTAGACGACCTGGCCGAATATTTTGCCTTGGCCCGTGGCTACCAAGGCAAAGACGGCGACGTCAAGGCGTTGCCGATGAAAAAGTGGTTCAACACCAACTACCATTACTTGACGCCGGAATTTGACCAAGACACGCAGATCAAAGTCGGCGACTGGCAGTTGTTCAGCCAGTTTGAAGAAGCCAAGGCCCAAGGCATCAACGCCCGTCCGACCTTGGTGGGCCCATACACCTTGTTACGTCTTAGCCGCTTCTTAGACGGCCGCAAGCCGGCAGAATTTGTCGAAGCGTTAAGCGCGGCATACACCGAGATCCTCACCAAGCTCGCCGGTTTAGGTGCAGAGTGGATCCAGCTCGACGAACCGGCCTTGGTATACGACCAAACAGACGAAGACCTGGCCCTGTTCAAGTCTTTGTACACCACGATCTTGGGCAACAAAGGCGCGCTCAAGGTGCTGGTGCAGACGTACTTCGGGGATGTCCGCGATTCATATGACACCTTGTTGGGGTTAGACTTCGACGGGATCGGGCTGGACTTCAATGAAGGCAAAGCCGCCAACCTCAAGACGCTGGCCGCCAAGCCTTTCCCAGCCGACAAGCTGCTGTTTGCCGGGGTGATCAACGGCAAAAACATCTGGAAGACCAACTACCAAGACGCCTTAGACATCTTGGCCAAGTTACCGGATAACGCGGTGTTGTCCACTTCGACCAGCCTGTTGCACGTGCCTTACACCACCCGCAACGAAACCAAGATCGCGGCTAACGAGCTGCAATATCTCGCTTTTGCCGAAGAGAAGCTGCAAGAGCTCGCAGACCTCGACGCGATCCGCAAGAATGGCACCGACACGCCGGCGTTTGCGGCCAACCAGGCGCTGTTTGCCAAGCCGCGTTATGAAGAAAACGCCAAGCTGAACGCCAAGATCGCGGCCTTGAAGCCAGAAGACTACACCCGCTTGCCAGAGCGCCAGACCCGCCTGAAGCTGCAGGCCGAGACGCTGAAGCTGCCGGTGCTGCCAACGACCACGATCGGGTCGTTCCCGCAGACCGCTGCCGTGCGTAAGAACCGTGCGCAGTTGCGCAAAGGCGAGATCACCAAGGAACAATACACCGAATTCAACCACGCTGAGACGCGGCGCTGGTTGAAGATTCAAGAAGACCTCGGCTTAGACGTTTTGGTCCATGGTGAGTTCGAGCGTAACGACATGGTCGAATACTTCGGCGAAAACCTCGAAGGCTTCCGCTTCACCGAAAACGGCTGGGTCCAATCCTACGGCACCCGTGGCGTGAAGCCACCGATCATCTGGGGCGACGTTTCTCGGCCGCACGCGATCACCGTGGCGGAAACCGTTTATGCCCAAAGCCAAACCAAGAAGCTGGTCAAGGGGATGCTGACCGGGCCTGTCACCATTTTGAACTGGTCGTTCCCACGGGCTGACGTGCCGGCAAAGCTGTCGACCGAACAGATCGCGCTGGCCTTGCAAGACGAAGTGCTGGATCTGGAGAAAAACGGCATCAAGATCATCCAAATCGACGAACCGGCGCTGCGTGAAAACCTGCCGCTACGCAAGAAAGACTGGTATTCAGAATACCTCGACTGGGCCGTGCCGGCGTTTCGCCTGACGGCCGCCGCCGTGCAGCCGACGACGCAGATCCACACGCACATGTGCTACTCCGAATTCCAAGATATCATCGATGCCATCGACGCCTTAGACGCCGACGTGATCTCGTTTGAAGCCGCACGTGCTGATTTGACCCTGTTGGATGTCTTACACGACACGCATTTTGAAACCCATGTCGGCCCTGGTGTCTATGACATCCATTCACCGCGGGTACCGTCTGTTCAAGAAATCGTCGACATCATCCACAAGATCTTGGCCCGGATCCCGCTGGATAACGTCTGGATCAATCCTGATTGCGGTTTGAAGACACGTGAAGAACCCGAAACTGTCGCTAGCCTGAAGAATCTGGTCACGGCGACACGCCAGGTTCGGGAGGAAATTCATGAAAGTCAACCAACTGTTTAACCAACATCAGGTGGTGTCGTTTGAGGTCTTCCCGCCACGCAAAAAGTCGCCGTCCATCGACTTCACGCGCATCTATAGCACCATGGATGCGCTCAGCCAGCTGGATCCTGACTTCGTGTCGGTGACGTTTGGCGCCGGTGGCAGCAAGCGGCAGGCGGGGACCTTGGAAATCGCCAGCCTGATCAAAAGCGAATACGGCATCGAGCCGGTCGCCCACCTGCCAGCGGCGCAGCTGACCGGTGAAGAAGTCGACGAGATGCTCGACCAGTTTGCTCAGCACGGCATCGAAAACGTCTTGGCCTTGCGCGGCGACATCCCCAAAGACGGCCGCGTCAGCAATGATTTTCCCCATGCCAACGACCTAGTGGCACATATTCAAGCGCGCGGTGATTTCAACGTGATCGGCGCCTGCTATCCGGAATGCCATCCCGAATCTCACGGATTCGCCGACGACATCGCCCACCTTAAGCTCAAAGTCGACGCCGGCGCCAGCCAGCTGATCTCGCAGCTGTTTTTCGACAACCAAGTCTTTTACGACTTTGTCGATCGCTGCCGTGCCGCCGACATCAACGTCCCGATCGAAGCGGGGATCATGCCGGTGTTGAACCAGAAGCAGATCCAGCGCATGGCGCAAATGGGCGGCGTGCACTTGCCGGATAAGTTCGTGTCGATGATGCAGCGCTATGAAGGCAATGCGATCGCGATGCGCGACGCCGGCATCGCCTATGCGATCGACCAGATCGTCGACCTCTTGGTTCACGGCGTCGACGGGATCCATATCTACACCATGGATAACCCGACGGTCGCCCAACGCATCGTGCAGGCCACACGCAGCTTGGTGCGGGCAGATCAGCAGTAATTCACGACACCAAAAAACGTCGCTGTTACGCAACTATTTTTCGTTGCGCGACAGCGGCGTTTTTGTGTAGCTATTGCTTGTCATGAAGCCGCTTGAGGTAAGCGGTGAACGGTTCGGTGGCGATGATCGGAGCGCCGCCGTCGACGGGGTCAAAATCATGGCGCTTGGCAATGAGTTGATCGCGTTGGGCAGACAAGGTGGCGATTTGGTGTTGCAGCTTTGCCAGGCGTTCGTCCACGATTTGGCGTTGGGCGTCCAGCGTCGAATTACCTTGGGCGCGCAAGGCGATGAAGCGGCGAATGTCTTCGAGTTGCATGCCGCTTTGTTTGAGGTGCAACACCGAGCGCATCCAGGCGACGTCTTCGTCGGTATAAAACCGCCGATTGTTGGCGGCGCGTTGCGGCTTGAGCAAGCCTTCATCTTCATAATAGCGCACGGTCGGCGTGCTTAAGTTGAGTTTGGCGGCGAATTCACTGATCGTATAAGCCATGATTATTCCTCTTGACTTCAAGTTGACTTGAAGATGTAGCCTTAGGTGACAAGTCATAAAAAGGAGCGTTAATACATGAAAGTTCTTATCATCAAAGCCCATCCCCACACTACCTCTCATTCTAACACGTTGGCCGTCCTCGACACCTTCACGGCCGCTTATCAACAAGCCCATCCCCAAGACGAGCTGATCGTGCGGGATCTTTTTGCAGAACCGGTGCCGCCAACAGACGGCAACTTGTTTGCCACCTGGGGCAAGCTGGCCGCCCACCAGCCGCTGACACCAGCGGAACAATCCGACACCGCCAAGCGCCAGGCCTTGCTCGACGAATTTGTCGGCGCCGACAAATACGTGTTTGCCAGCCCGATGTATAACTACGCCTTGCCTGCAGAACTCAAGCAATACATCGACGTCATCGCGATCCCGCACGCGACGTTCAAGTACACGGACCACGGCCCAGTCGGCTTGTTGAGCGGCAAAAAGGCGCTGCACATCCAGGCCGCCGGTGGTTTTTATCACCTGCCAGACGTGTCGCAGATGCCTGACGGTGACTTTGGCGATCCGCACCTGCGCTTCATCATGAACCTGTTTGGCGTCACGGATTACACCGGGATCTATTGCGAAGGCGGGCGGACGTATCCCGACCGCGATGCAGAATTCCTCGCCCGCGCCAATGAAGAAGCCCAACGCGTCGCCAAGACATTTTAACCCAAAAAGCGGTTCTGCAACTTGCAGAACCGCTTTTTGGATCTCGCAAATAATGGCCAAAGTCAGTGCAGTTCGAGGCTGCGTTCGAGAAAGGCAGTGGTGGAGGCGAAGACGTCGTCGAGATAGCCTTCCCCGTGACGGGTACCCGTTAACAGGCGGGTAGCATGGGGAATGCCAGCTTTGCTGAGGGCGGCGGAAAGCTGCGTGACGCCGGTGGTAGGCACGAACTCGTTGAGCGAGTTGGCCAGATACAGCGGGCCGCTGGCGTTGGTCACGTGTTTGGCCGGCGTTGCACGGGCATAGTCCTTGGGGTCGGGCAGATAGTTGGTGATGAACCATTTATAGAAGCTATCGTTGGCGCCGCTTTGGTTGATGGTGTTGGACGCGGCGGTGGCGAAATTGCTGGTGTCACCTTCGTGTGGCACGACGTCTTGATGGTTGTTGAGCCAGTCTTCGATATCCAAGATGCCAGACAGGCTGACGCCGGGGATGCCGTATTTGAGACTCATTTCCACGGCGAGGTTACCGCCGGCACTCGCCCCGGCGACCGCCAACAAGCGCCGGTTGAACGGCAACTCGCGGTGCTGGAGCCACTGCCAGAGCCGATCCATGTCCTCGAGCGGCGCCGGATAGTGGCCGCCGTCGCCTTCGCGGTAGTTAGGGGCGATGACAAAAAAGCCACGGTCGTTCAGCCGGCCAGCCCAGTCGGCTTCTTTGGCCTTGTCGCCGCGAAACCAGCCGCCGCCGTGGATCAAGATCACCCCGGCGCGGGCGGCCCCGCGGGTTTCATACAGGTCTAACGCTAATTCGTGCGTGTCGTCATAATAAACATTGAGGATCGTTTTTGAAGCCATGATGGCAACCTCCTTCATGTCGTGAGCGCGTTGTCCGATACGGTTTAAGCATAGCCGGCTCGTTTGAAGATGGCAAATTTTTAGTTCGACGGTTACAATGGACGCACGAGGTGAGTTGCATGACACAAAAAATCGCGTTGCTGGCAGATATTCATGGCAATGTCGGGGCGTTGACCGCGGTGTTGGCGGATGCCTTCGCGCAACACGCAACCGCGTATTGGTTTTTAGGCGATCTGTTTTTGCCCGGACCGGGGGCGGGGGACTTGTATGCCCAGCTGGCCGCGGTGAAGCCGCAGGTGTGGTTGCGCGGCAACTGGGAAGACGCCGTGTTGGCCATGTTGCGTGGGGATTTTACCCTCAACGATCCAGGCGCGATCTACCTGGCGACCTTGAGCGCGTATCTCAACGACCATTCGCCGCAAACCATGATGGCCGCTATCGCCGCCAAGCCCATCTGCACGACGCGAACGGTCAACGGCGTGACGATCCAGGTGACCCACAACCTGCCTGATCAAGACGAAGGCCGCAGCCTGTATCCCGCGCAGCCGCAGATGAACTTCGATGCCTTGGTGCCGCCGACGGTCGATATCGCCGTGTACGGCCACACCCATCAGCAGGTCATGCGCACGACCCAGCAAGGCCAGCTGATCATCAACCCCGGCGCCGTCGGGCAGCCGTACAGCTTGTGGCCGCGCTTTTTTGCCGATCAGCGCGCACATTATGCGCTGTTGTCGATCGATGACGCCGGACGCGTCGCCGTTGATTTTCGTAAGGTCGACTACGACCGCCAACAAGAAATCGAGCTGGCAAAAAGCCGCAAGTTGCCGTACCTGGCCCAATACGCGTTTTTGCGGGAAAGTGGCAATACCGTCACCCACGATCGGGCCTTATTGGCCAAGGTCAACGCCGCCCAAGATTATGTCAACCAAGTCGCCGCCTACTATCATAAAAAGGAGTTTTAGCCATGAAAATTGCCCGTATTCACAATCATCCTTACCTGCTGACTGATGCCCACACCGGCCAGCAGATCACCAACTTCAAAACCGTCTTGGCTGCCCAAATCGCAGGCGCAGCCAACTGGCAGTTGGGCCAAGCCCAGCCCGTGGCCGCCGCCGACTTGCAGGCGCCGATTCCGGAACCCAGCCAGGTTTTTGCCATCGGCATGAACTACGCGGATCACTCCAAAGAGATCCACTTGGCGCTGCCCAAGACCCCAAGCATCTTCACCAAGTTTCCTAGCGCCATTGCAGACCCAACGGCGGCCGTCAAGATGCACGGACCGCGCACCGATTGGGAAACCGAGCTGGTCGTTGTGATCGGCATCGGCGGCCGCGACATTCAAGAAGCCGACGCCGCCAAGCACATCGCCGGGTACATGGTCGGCGAAGACCTGTCGGACCGCGATGTTCAGTTTGCCAACGACCCGGGCCAGTTCAGCCTGGGCAAGTCGTTTGCCAATTTTGCCCCGGTCGGCCCGTGGCTGACAACGCCTGATGAGTTAGGCGATCGCGACGCGCTGACGATCACCACAACCGTCAACGGTCAGGTGATGCAGCACGCGCCGCTGTCGCAGATGGTGTTTACACCAGAAGCCTTGATCGCCTATCTGTCGAGCATCGTCGCGCTGCAGCCGGGTGACTTGCTCTTCACCGGCACGCCGATGGGCACCGGGGTCGGCCACGATCCGGCGATTTATCTGCACGCTGGCGACAAGCTGGAAGGCAAGATCGACGGGCTCGGAAGCCTTGACTTATCGATTTATGATTAAATTCTGAAAGACTGTTGACAGTTTTATTAGAAAACGTTAATATAGCCTCATACTTAAAAAGCAGGAGGTTGTGAGAATGATTAAGCCAGAGATGAATCAAAACGCTAAAATTATGATTGCAACCTTGTTGTTGAGCATCGCCGTGTTGAGATAGTCGGTGGCTAGCCGACAACGATCGACTAGCATTAGTCCTTGTGACTAAGACTGGCCGATTTTTTTTACGCTTGAAGCTGAAAGGAGTAACACATGACTTATCATATTGCCGTCTTACCTGGAGATTACATCGGCCTGGAAATCATGGCAGGGGCGTTGAAGGTTTTGAAGGCCGCCGCTGAAAAGTTTGACTTCGATTACGACACCACAGAATATCCCTTCGGTGGCGCGGCCATCGATGCCTGCGGTGATCCGATTCCGGACAGCACCGTGGCAGGCGCCAAAGCCGCCGACGCGATTTTGTTGGCGGCCATCGGCGGGCCTAAGTGGGATGATGCCCCGAAGCGTCCGGAAGCCGGATTGCTCGGGATCCGGCAGGCCTTGCAACTCTTCGCCAACATCCGGCCGACGAAGGTCAGTGAATCTCAGATCGATGCCAGCCCGGTGAAGGCCGACATCGTCCGCGGCACCGACTTCGTCATCGCCCGGGAATTGACCTCCGGCGCCTACTTCGGCAAGCCGCGGGAGTTGGCAGAAGACCATGCGATCGACACCATGTATTATTCCAAGGCGGAAGTTGAACGCATCATGACCACAGGCTTTGACATGGCGATGCAGCGCCGCAAGCATGTGACCATCGTGGATAAGTCGAATGTGTTGGCGACCTCGAAGTTCTGGCGGGCGACGGCTGAGCGTGTGGCAACACGCTACCCAGAAGTCAGCGTCGACTACCGGTACATCGATGCCACCACGATGGCGATCTTGACCAAACCGACCGCGTTTGACGTGATCATCACCGCCAACTTGTTCGGAGATATCTTGTCCGACGAAGCGGCACAGATCACAGGCTCGATCGGGACGATCCCGTCGATGTCTGCCGGTGCCAGCGGCCCGAACCTGTACGAACCGATTCACGGTTCCGCCCCGGACATCGCCGGGCAAGGCATCGCCAATCCGATCGCGATGATCAAAAGTGTCGCGATGATGGCGCAATATTCCTTCCAGAAAAATGAGATGGCTGAAGCGATCGAAGCCGCCTGCGATCAGGTGATCGCCGCCGGTATCACGACGCCGGACCTTGGCGGCAACGCCACCACGACCGAAGTTACCGATGCCATCATTGCGCGGATCTAATCAGTGAAATAGAAAGAAGACGACAAATATGACTACGATGTTAGACAAACTTTGGCAAGACCATGTTGTTGCTGGCAAACCAGGCGAACCCCAATTACTTTATATCGACCTGCAGCTGATCCACGAAGTCACCTCACCTCAGGCGTTTGAAGGGTTGCGGATGAACCACCGCACCGTTCGCCGGCCGGACCTGACCTTCGGGACGATGGATCACGATGTTCCCACCGAGAACATTTTCAACATTCAAGACACGATCGCTAAGGCCCAGATCGAAACCCTTGAGAAAAATTGCAAAGAGTTTGGCATCACGCTGGCAAAGATCGGGGACTCCCGGCAAGGCATCGTCCATGTGGTCGGGCCAGAACGTGGCTTGACGCAACCCGGCAAGACCATTGTCTGCGGGGATTCTCACACCTCCACCCACGGGGCGTTTGGCGCCTTGGCTTTCGGGATCGGGACCAGTGAAATCGAACACGTCATGGCCACCCAAACCATCTGGCAAACCAAGCCGAAGTCCATGGGCATCCATGTGACCGGCAAGCTGCCACACAACGTTTTCCCCAAAGACATCATCATGGGGCTGATCGGCAAATATGGCGTTGCCTTTGGGCAAGGGTACGCGATGGAATTCTTCGGCGACACGATCACAAACATGTCGATGGAAGGCCGCATGACCATCTGCAACATGTGTATCGAAGGTGGTTCCAAGACCGGGATGGTCGCACCAGACGCCAAGACTTTTGACTACGTTGCCGGCCGCGAATACGCGCCGAAAGACATGGCCAAAGCGATCGCTTATTGGAAGAAGTACAAGACCGATTCGATCGAAGACTATGACAAGGTGATCGAATTCGACGTTTCCGAATTGGCACCGATGATTACTTGGGGCACGAACCCCGGCATGGCCGCCAGCGTCCGCGACACGTTACCAGCAGTCGAGGACGACAACGACAAAAAAGCTTACGACTACATCGGCTTACACCCAGGCATGCACGCGGAAGATATCCCGTTAGATTATGTCTTCATCGGCTCTTGCACCAACGGCCGCTATGAAGATCTCAAGACCGCCGCAGAATTCATGAAGGGCAAACATATCGCTTCCAACATCACCGCTTGGGTCGTGCCTGGTTCTCGGGCCGTCCGCAACCGGTGCATGGACGAAGGCATCGCGCAGACCTTCATCGACGCCGGCTGTGAATGGCGTGAACCTGGCTGCTCCGCATGTTTGGCAATGAACCCAGACAAGATCCCGGCCGGCAAGCACTGTGCGTCGACCTCTAACCGGAACTTCGAAGGTCGCCAAGGTGCCGGTGCCCGCACCCACCTCGCCAGCCCTGCCATGGTCGCTGCGGCCGCAGTTGCCGGCCACTTCGTCGACATCTCGAAGTCACCAGTCACCGCATAAGCGCCTTTTTATAGGAGGAATTCATATTATGGAAGCTTTTGTTAAAGAAACCAGCAAAGCCATCGTCATTCCCAACGACGACATCGACACGGATATCCTGATCCCCAAGCAGTTCTTGAAAAACATCCTGCGTACCGGCTTTGGAATCAACGCCTTTTACGACTGGCGCTATAACGAAGACGGCAGTCAGAAGAAAGACTTCCCGCTGAACCAAACAGAACATCAAGGAGCCACGATCTTGATCACCGGCAACAACTTCGGTTGCGGCTCCAGCCGTGAACACGCGGTATGGGCACTGACCGATTACGGCTTCCGCGCCGTCATCGCCGGTGGCTTCTCAGATATCTTCTTCATGAACGCCACGAAAAACGGCCTCCTGCCGATCATCTTGCCAGAAGCAGATCGCGCCATCCTGCGCGAATGCCAAGCCGACGAAGAAGTCACCATCGATCTTGAAGCCCAAAACGTGATCTTCCGCGACCACACCTTCCACTTCGACATGAACCCGACTTGGAAAGAAAAGTTTCTCAAAGGCCAAGACGACATCAGCCTGACCGAACAATACGAAGATCAGATCAAAGCGTATGAAGCCAACCGCCCGGTATTTAACTAACCAGAGCTCGACGATCAGCATCTTCCTAATCTTTCCGGTGCCTAGCGCACCGCTGCAATTATTGTTCCAATCAAACCAAATAAAGGAGTGAACACAATGGAAATTTCAGCAACCCCAATGACGATCGACCAACGAATGAATTATGGTAAAGAATCCCGATTGTTCTACAAAGTGTTCACTCTCGCTAGCGCAGGCATGTTCCTCGACGCAGCCGATGTGTACATGGCCAGTGCCATCAACACCCAGATCGTCGCAGAAAAATTTGCGACCACGATGCAAAGTTCTTATTTTCTTTCCGCCGGCTTCTTAGGCCTGTTCATCGGTGCCATCATCTCCGGTTATATCGGCGATTTCTATGGTCGCAAGCGGTCGTATCAAATCAACCTCTTTATCTTCGGGGTCTTCACCCTGATCGCCTCGCTTGCACCAAACATCTATGTGCTGATGGCGTGTCGCTTCTTTGCCGCTGTCGGGTTAGGGGCGGAAATCGTCACCGGTTATGCGGTGGTCAACGAGTTCGCACCCGTTCAACGCCGCGGGCACTGGACCGGGATGACTAGCCTGATCGGGAACACCGCCGCGCCGATCACTTTGGTCATAGCGACCTTTATGATCCATCATTTTGGCTGGCGGTCGATGTTTATCGTTGTTGGCATCGCGGCGCTGATTCTGTGGGTCGCGCGGCACAACTTCCCAGAGTCACCGCGGTGGCTGATGTCGCAAGGACGGGAAAAAGAAGCCACTGCGATCGTCGAAGAAATGAATCAGCATGGTTACTACGACGAACCCGAGGTGTCCCAAGAAGAGCGTGAAAGCCACACCAGCTTCATGCGCGGCGTGATCGTCGCGTCGATTGCGGTTTCTGCGGTGTGCCTATGCCAGTACACCTTCACAACTTGGGTCCCGACGCTGCTGATGCGTAGCGGCAGTTCCGTCGTGAGCTCGATCGGGTTTTCCGCCATCATGATGCTCGGCGCGCCAGTCGGTGGTTTCATTGGAACGATGACGGTCGATCATGTCGGCCGTAAAAAAATGATCGTTGGCAGTTTCATCGCCAGCGCCATCTTAGGCATCACCTACGCCCATCAAAGTAGCACCATGGGCATTCTGATCAACGGTTTTCTGATCACCGTCACGTTTTATATCCTGATGGCGGTTGCCGTCAGCGTCTATAACAACGAACTGTTTGATACCGCGCACCGCTTCCGTGGTGCTGGTATCGCTCACGGGATCTCCAAGGCGCTCAACGCCTTGATGCCGACCGCAGTTGCTTTTGCAATCATGCACGTTTCCCCAAATTACATCTATTATGCCATTGCGATCTTAGCCATCTTTGCGGCGTTCGTCGTTGCCTTCTTCGGCCCTGAAACAGCCCGCAAAGAGATTCGCTAAAAGGAGTACAAATTATGGAAGTCACAGATACACCTATTGAACAACAGCTGAATTACGCCAAGGAATCACCGTTGTTTTATAAAGTCTTCGCCTTGGCAGGCCTCGGGATCTTTCTAGATGCCGCAGACGTCTATATGGCCTCGGCCATCAACACCGCGATGATCGACGCGAAGTTTGCCACCGTCACGCAAGGGTCGATGTTCTTGTCTGCCGGCTTCTTAGGCCTTTTCGTGGGGTCGCTGTTGGCGGGTTACATCGGCGACTTCTTCGGCCGGCGGCGGTCGTATCAATCGAACCTGTTGCTTTTCGGGGCGTTCACCTTGGCTTCAGCATTCATGCCAAGCATCCAGTGGATGATCTTCTGCCGGTTCTTCGCGGCGGTCGGGTTAGGCGCTGAAATCGTCACCGGCTACGCGATCGTCAACGAGTTTGCACCGGTTAACCGGCGCGGCTTCTGGTCAGGCATGATTGCGATCGTGGCCAACGCCGGTGCACCGGTAACGCTTTTGATCGCGACGTTCATGGTGCCTAATGTTGGCTGGCGGTCGATGTTCATCGTGATGGGGATCGCGGCGTTGATCTTATGGGTCGCGCGGCACAACTTCCCAGAATCACCACGCTGGCTGATCGCACGCGGTCGTTCTGATGAAGCACAAAAAATCGTGGATCAACTCAACGTCAACGGGAATTACCCGGTCACCGCTAAAAACGAAGATGAGCGACGCGTCAAAGTCAGCTTCGGGCGTGGGGTCTTCGTTGCCAGTGTCGCCGTTGGGGCCACACTGCTTTGCCAATACACCTTCACGTCTTGGGTCCCAACGCTGCTGATGCGCAGAGGGATCAGCATCTTCTCATCGATCGGGTTCTCCGCGGTGATGATGCTGGGGGCACCGATCGGCGCTACGATCGGGACGCTGTTGATCGAACACACCGGCCGCAAAAAGCTGATCGTCACGACCTTCTGCTTAACGGCTATCTTGGGCATCGCGTATGCTTATGAAACCACAACGGTGGGGACAATCATCAACGGCTTACTGTTAACGACCACGTTTTACATCTTGATGGCGTCGGTCATATCGGTATACACCAACGAATTATTCGAAACCAGCCACCGTTTCCGTGGTGCCGGGATCGCCAACGCGGTTGCCAAGTTACTGAACGTGCTGATGCCAACCGCAGTGGCCTTTGCCATCACGCGGGTATCACCGAACGTCATCTTTTACGCGATCGCCATCATGGCGGTGATCGCTGCGGCGGTTGTCGGCTTCTTTGGGCCAGAGACCACGGCGAAGGAAATCAAATAGGTTTGCAAGCGAGCTTCCGGTAGTTTCCGGAGGCTCCTTTTTATTATAATAATAATAAGTCCTGTTTTGTTAGACAGTGCACAATCAAAGATGGTACAATCGAGATGTGAAAGATGCTGATGTTGAGAAAGGAAGTTATCCGATGAAGATTGCTGTTATTGGCGCGACCCACGCCGGTACGTTTGCCACCCAACAGATCCTGTCCGAACACCCTGATGATGAAGTGGTTGTCTTTGAACGCAACGACAACTTGTCGTTTTTATCCTGCGGCATTGCGCTGTGGGTGGGCGATCACGTGTCTGATCCAAACAAAATGTTTTATTCCTCGCCAGAGGCGTTAAGCCAGCTGGGCGCCACAATGAAGATGCAACACAACGTCACCGCGATCGATGTCGATGCGCGACGCTTAGAAGTCGAGAATTTGGTCACAGGTGAGCATTTTGAAGAAAGCTATGACAAATTAGTCTTCACGCCAGGCTCCGCACCGGTCGTGCCGCCGATCCCAGGAATCGATCATCAGCGGATCTATTTCTGCAAAGATTACACCGATGCCCAGCGTCTGCGGGAAACGGTCGGCGACATCGATTCGGCCATCGTGATCGGGGCCGGCTACATCGGCGCTGAGATCGCAGAGCAGTTCGCCTTGGCAAACAAGCAGGTCACCTTGATCGATGCCGTCGATCGCGTGTTGGCCAAAAACTTCGATCAAGAAATCACCGACCGGGTCGAAGCGGCTTACCGCGAGCATCACACGACGCTGGCGCTGGGTGAAAAAGTCACCGGCTTTTCCGGCGACCAGCAGATCACGGTGGAAACAGATGTGGCGACGCATACCGCAGATATCGCCGTGCTGGCCATCGGCTTCCGCCCGCACACCGACTTGCTGATAGGCAAAGTCGACATGCTGGCTAACGGGGCAGTGGTGACCGACGAATACATGCGCAGCTCGCGCCCAGAGATCTATGTGGCAGGGGATGCCGCAACGGTACATTACAACCCGACCGGCAAAGCGGATTATATTCCGCTGGCGACCAACGCCGTGCGTCAGGGGATCTTGGTCGGCCGCAATATTCACAAGCCCACCGAAGCTTACCTCGGAACGCAGGCCACCAGTGCCGTCGAGCTGTTTGGCCACACGATCGCTGCCAGCGGCCTGACCGTCGCCGGCGGAGCCGCCCGTGGTTTGGCATTGCAAAGCGTTTCGATCGAGGAGAATTACCGCCCAGAGTTTATGTTGACGACCACGCCGGTGCTGGCGACGCTCGTGTGGGAGCCGCAGACCCGAGAGATCAAAGGAGGCGCCTTTTATTCCGAACATGACGTGTCAATGTCTGCCAACATGATCTCCATGGCGATCCAGACGCACATGACCATCGATCAGCTAGCCATGCTCGACACCTTCTTCCAACCCAACTTTGATCAGCCAATCAACTGGGTTAACAAAGTCGCCATGGCCGCAGTTGCCGCCGCAAAATAAAATGAAATAGCCGGCGATTCCAATTTTGTGGAATCGCCGGCTATTTATATGCACTTAGTCAAAATTAACACTGTTCGGTAGCGTAAGCGTGTTTAGGTTGGTGTTTGAGATAGTGGTATAGGTCGGGTTTGGTGTGTTCCGGCTCTTGAGATGGCTGGAACGGTGCGAGGCGCTCGGAAGCTAACTCGGCAAAGCCGAGTGGATCTTCCTCGACGCCTTTGTTGTAAGCGGCAAGCCGCTAACAACAATGCCGCGCCTGAGCCATCTCGGGCCTCCACACACCAAACCCTGACGTTAGCGTCCTGCGTCACCAGAAGTGGCAATTTCCAAGAGAGTAGAAATGGACTAGCGGCTGACAGTACATCTAGCTAAGAACGGATTAGTTATAATCAACAAGTTGACCCGTTTGTCCATGACATCAAATGATCCTGATATGTAGAATCCAGAGTGTGGGCGAAAGCGACGGAAGCAGGTCAATCTGACGTGGTGGCATCATTCTTGGCGACTTGTCGCCATAGAATGAGCGCAGATGGAGATCCACTCGAAGCGTAGCGGAGAGTTAGCTCCATCGAGCACCGCCTCCACGACAGATTGATCCTGCTGGAGTCGCTTTTGCCCGCACCCGACAGCTTACTGGTCTACAAAACAACAGACACTGGCGTTGCCGGACAGACAGTTGAACTTAGTGGGGACCGCCATCGCGGTCTGGGTCGCGGATCCAGGCTAAGGCGATGGCGTTTTCGCCGATGTGGGTCGTGATCGCGGGACCGAAAAACGAGCGCTCGATCGTCGCTTGGGGGAACTGTTGCTGGAGTTTATGTTGCCAAGAATCGGCCTCTTGGTCGTTACCGGCGCTGATAACCCAGGCTTTGAGCGGATAATCCGCTTGAGCCAACGCATTGGTAAACAAGGCCTCGACCCGAGCGTAGGCGCGCGAAAGGGTGCGGATCTTCTCAAACACCACGATTTTGTGAGTCTCATCGAAGGTCAACAGCGGCTTGATGTGGAGCATGTTGCCCAGCATGCCGGCCGTGTTGCTCAACCGGCCGCCACGAACGAGGTGCATCAGATCGTTGACGATGAAGTATTCATCGACAGACGCGCGCAGCTGGTCGAGCCGGGCGATGATGGCATCGAGGCTGGCACCGGCGGCCGCCATTTTGCCGGCGGTCAACACCATCTGCCCCATCAAGATGACGGTGATCTGCGAATCATACACGACGACCTGCTGGCCTTCGATGTCAGGCGCCGCCGCAGAGACGGTGCTATAGATCCCGGAAATCGTCTTTGAAAGGTAGATGTTGAGCACCGTGTCGTAACCTTGTTCCTTCAATTCACGGTGAGTGGCGAGCACGTCGGCCAGGCGAGGTTGCGAGGTGTGGGGAAAATCGCTTGCCGCGCGCATCTTGGCGTAAAATTCTTTCGGGGTGATGTCGACGCCTTCGTCAAAAGTTTCGCCGCCAACGATCAACGGGGTCGTGACGATGCGAATCGGTAATCCGGAAATTTGGTCAGTGGTAAGATAGGCGGTGCTGTCGGTAACAATCGCGATTTTTGACATAAAGAAGCCAACTTTCTGTTTAGAAGAAGCAGAGTCCCTTCCATCTTAGACAATCGCTGGCAGAATTACAAAGAAAAGTTCGCAGATGTCACACTAAGGTAGCGTTGAGTACCGACTTGAAGTGGTTGAGCGCCCATTCTTGGCCACCGGGGGTGAAAGTGGCGACGGCGTCTTGATGAATGACCAATGGATAGTTAAGATTATAAGCGTCGACTGCCGTATGCAAGACACAGATATCCGTGCAGACCCCGACCAGGTGTAACTCGCTCACCTGCCGCTCGCGCAACCACAAGTCCAGTGGGGTGCCGGCAAAACTTGAATAACGGGTTTTATCGAAGAGCTGAACGTGATCGTTAGGGGTGGCGGCTTGATACCAGTCGTTGACCTGCCCATAAAGTTCGCGTCCCCAGGTGTCGCGGACGTTGTGGGGCGGGAACAGCTTGCTTTCCGGATGATAAGGATCGTGCGGCGTGTGCACGTCAGTAGGCAGGTAAACAAAATCGCAATTTAATAGGAAGTCTTTTGCAAGTTTGACGATCGGGCCTTCCAATTTTTGCCCGACAGCCCCACAAGTTAACGCGCCTTCCGTGGCGACAAAGTCGTTCGTATAATCGATGATGAGAAGTGCTTTTGGCATGATTATGACCTCCTAAGGATTTGACCGTAAAGATACACTGCAGCCAAGCCGTTGTCAAGACAATGCGGCTTGTAAGTGGTTGGCGACCGGTGGCCGGCGATTAGGTGGTGCATGAGTCAGCGCCGGTGGTGCGGGCTTCGTTGATGAAAAAAGTTCAGAAAACACTTGCCACGAACCGGTGATTTTTGTATACTAGTCAAGTGCTGTGTAATCTGTGATGGGTTACTTTGCACTTTTGGCTCACTGTGAGCCGAGGTAGCAAGGATGTGAGAGGTTGCGACACGCCCGGCCGCTTTGCCACGGCAGCGCGTCGGGAATTCCCACGGAGCTAGTCTACTAATGATAATGGACGAAGGAGGTCACACAATGGCAAAACAAAAAATTCGTATCCGCCTCAAGGCGTACGAACACCGGATTCTTGATCAATCCGCAGACAAGATCGTTGATACCGCAAAGCGCACTGGCGCACAAATTTCGGGTCCGATCCCTCTGCCTACCGAACGGACACTTTACACGGTGCTGCGTTCCCCACATAAGTACAAGGATTCGCGTGAACAATTCGAAATGCGCACGCATAAGCGTTTGATCGATATTGTAAACCCAACCCCAAAGACAGTTGATGCTTTGATGAAGCTCGACTTGCCAAGCGGCGTTGACATTGAAATCAAGTTATAATTTTTAAAGAATTGGAGGTGTACCCATGGCACGTAAAGGAATCTTAGGTAAGAAAATTGGCATGACGCAAGTCTTCACCGATAATGGCGAACTCGTTCCCGTTACCGTGATCGACGTAACGCCTAACGTTGTCTTGCAAGTCAAGACCGTTGAATCTGACGGTTACGAAGCAGTTCAACTGGGCTACGGCGACAAGCGTGAAGTTCTTAGCAACAAGCCAAGTGTTGGTCACGCCAAGAAGGCGGACACAACCCCTAAGCGCTTCATTAAGGAAATCCGTGATGTAGCGCTTAGTGAATACGAAGTAGGCAAAGAAGTCAAGGCTGACGAATTTGCTGCAGGCGACATCGTGGATGTCACCGGTACTTCCAAAGGTCACGGTTATCAAGGTAACATCAAGAAAGATGGTCAGTCCCGCGGTCCTATGGCCCACGGTTCTCGTTACCATCGTCGTCCTGGTTCTCTTGGCGCCATCATCAACAAGGTGTTCAAGGGCAAGAAATTACCAGGTCGGATGGGTAACCATACCCGCACCATGCAGAACTTGACGGTCGTTTCGACAGACTTAGACCACAACGTCATCTTGATCAAAGGTAACGTCCCTGGTGCTAACAAGTCCTTCGTTACGATTCGTTCCGCTGTTAAGGCAGCGAAGTAATCCGGAAGGGAGGAAATTAACTAATGGCTAACGTTACTTTATATAAGCAAGATGGTTCAGAAAACGGCACCGTTGATTTGAACGACGCAATCTGGGCAATCGAACCCAACGACAACGTCGTCTATGACGCAGTGATCATGCAACGTGCTTCCCTTCGTCAGGGTACTAGCAAGGTTAAGAACCGCCACGAAGTTTCTGGTGGTGGTCGCAAGCCATGGCGTCAAAAGGGTACAGGTCGTGCCCGCCAAGGTTCTATCCGTAGCCCGCAATGGCGTGGCGGTGGTATCGTCTTTGGCCCACACCCGCGTTCTTACAGCTATACCATCAACAAGAAGGTTCGCCGCTTGGCCATCAAGTCCGTGCTTTCTCAGAAGGTATTGGATAACGCTTTGGTAGTTGTTGATAGCTTTGCTTTTGACGCACCGAAGACCAAGGCTTTTGCAGCAAGTCTTGCCGCATTGAATGTCAACGAAAAGGCGCTTGTCGTCCTTGAAGATGGCAATGACAATGCCGCATTGGCAGCCCGCAACTTGCCTAACGTTAAGGTTGTTGCCGCAGACGGGATCAACGTATTGGATGTTGTGAACAACAACAAGCTGATCTTGACCCAATCTGCGCTCCAAAAGATTGAGGAGGCGCTCGCATAATGGAAGCACGCGATATCATTTTACGCCCGATCGTGACCGAACAATCGATGGCTGACATGGACAACAAGAAGTACACCTTCGAAGTTGCCCTGCATACCGAAAAAGGTGCGGTTCGCCGCGCAGTCGAAGAAATCTTCGACGTTAAGGTAGCCAACGTCAACATCGCGAACGTTCGCGGCAAAAAGAAGCGCCAAGGTAACTTCGTGGGTTATACCCGCAAGCGCCGTAAGGCCATCGTTACCTTGACTGCTGATTCTAAAGAAATCAAGCTGTTCGAAGACTAGTTCCAGAAATTCAATTATAGGAGGTTATACAAGTGGCGATTATTAAGTACAAGCCAACGACGAACGGTCGCCGGAACATGTCCGGTTCCGACTTCGCCGAAATCACCAAGAAGCGTCCTGAAAAGACTCTTCTGGAAGATCAAAGTCATACCGCCGGCCGTAATGCACACGGCCATATCACTGTTCGTCATCGTGGCGGCGGTCACAAGCAATTCTACCGTGTGATCGACTTCAAGCGTCAAAAAGACGACATTGTGGCTAAGGTGGTTGCGATCGAATACGATCCAAACCGGACCGCTAACATCGCATTGCTGCACTACGAAGATGGGATCAAAACCTACATCTTGGCACCTAAGGGTCTCAAGGTTGGCGACAAGATCGTTTCTGGCGATGACGTCGACATCAAGGTCGGCAATGCCATGCCTTTGAAGAACATCCCTGATGGGACCACGATCCACAACATCGAACTCAAGCCTGGTAAGGGCGGCCAATTGGCTCGTTCCGCTGGTGCTTCTGCTCAATTGCTGGGTAAAAACGACGATGGCAGATATGTCACTGTTCGTCTGGCTTCCGGTGAAGTGCGTATGATCTTGGCCGTTAACCGGGCCACCATCGGCGCCGTTGGTAACGAACAACACGAACTTATCAGCATTGGTAAGGCTGGTCGCAAACGCTGGTTAGGCTTCCGTCCGACCGTCCGTGGGTCTGTCATGAACCCTAACGATCACCCTCATGGTGGTGGTGAAGGTAAGGCACCTATCGGCCGTCCATCTCCATTATCCCCATGGGGCAAGAAGACTCTCGGCAAGAAGACACGTAACCATAAAGCCAAGTCCGAGAAGTTCATTGTTCGTCACCGTAAGACGAAGTAATCTAATACTGAATCACACCGTATAAAGGAGGTCACATAATGGGTCGCAGTCTTAAAAAAGGACCTTTTGCCGACGCACATCTGATGAAGAAGATCGATGCGCAGGCAGATAGCGAAAAGAAGCAAGTCATCAAGACTTGGTCTCGCCGTTCCACCATTTTCCCTAGTTTCATCGGTTACACCATCGCCGTATACGATGGTCGCAAGCACGTCCCAGTTTTCATTTCTGAAGACATGGTAGGTCACAAGTTGGGCGAATTCGTGCCAACCCGGACTTTCCGTGGACACGCTACCGACGATAAGAAAACCAAGGCTCGCTAGAAAGGAGCGCAATCAATATGGCTGAAACAATTACTTCTGCTAAAGCCACGGCTAAGACCGTGCGGATCGCTGCTCGTAAGGCCCGCCTTGTCGTTGACCTTATCCGCGGCCGCGATGTCGCTGAAGCTTTAGCAATTCTCGAATTCACTCCTCGCGGTGCTTCACCGATCGTCGAGAAAGTCCTGAAGTCTGCTATCGCTAATGCAGAGCACAATTTCGACTTAGATGCACAAAACCTCTTCGTAAGTGAAGCTTACGTCAACGAAGGCCCAACCCTCAAGCGGTTCCGTCCTCGTGCCAAGGGTAGTGCATCGCCTATCAACAAACGGACGAGCCACGTAACAGTGGTTGTATCCGAAAAAGAAGCTTAAGGAGGGATAACGCGTGGGTCAGAAGATTAATCCTAAAGGTTTCCGTGTTGGCGTCATTCGCGATTGGGAATCCAAGTGGTATGCTGAAAAAGATTTTGCCACCTTCCTGCACGAAGACATCAAGGTCCGGGAATTCATTAACAAGAAGCTCGCGGACGCTTCCGTTTCGACTATCGAAATCGAACGCGCCGCTAACCGCGTCAACATCTCCATCCACACCGCCAAGCCAGGCATGGTTATCGGTAAGGGTGGCGCAGAAGTTGAAGCATTACGCAAGCAACTCAATGACTTGACTGGCCGTAAGGTTCACATCAACATCGTTGAGATCAAAAAGCCTGACTTGGATGCACATCTGGTTGGGCAAAGCATCGCCGTTCAGCTCGAACAACGTGTGGCATTCCGTCGCGCGATGAAGCAAGCGATGCAACGCACCATGCGTTCCGGCGCTAAGGGTATCAAGACCCAAGCCGCTGGCCGTTTGAACGGTGCTGATATTGCTCGTCGTGAACATTACACTGAAGGCACCGTGCCATTGCACACCTTGCGTGCCGATATCGACTACGCTTGGGAAGAAGCAACCACCACATACGGCCAGATCGGCATCAAGACCTGGATCAACCGTGGTGAAATCCTTCCTGACAAGCCAAGTCGCAATGTGAAGGGAGGAAAATAATCGATGCTAGTACCTAAGCGTGTCAAGCACCGTCGCGAATTCCGTGGGAAGATGCGCGGTGCCGCTAAGGGCGGTAAGGAAGTAAGCTTCGGCGAATACGGCCTGCAAGCACTCGAATCTTCCTGGATCTCTAACCGTCAAATCGAAGCTGCTCGTGTCGCTATCACCCGTTACATGAAGCGTGGTGGGAAAGTTTGGATCCGCATTTTCCCGCAAAAGTCATACACCTCCAAAGGTGTCGGCGTACGTATGGGTAATGGTAAAGGCGCACCGTCCGGCTGGGTCGCTGTTGTTAAGCGCGAAAAGGTGATGTTCGAAGTTGCAGGCGTGCCTGAAGAGGTTGCTAAAGAAGCCTTACGCCTTGCGTCGAACAAACTGCCAGTGCGCACGAAGATCATCACTCGTGAGGAAGTAGGTGGGCAATCAAATGAAGGCTAAAGAAATTACCGCGTTAACCACTGCTGAGATGCTCGACAAGGAGAAGCAGTACAAAGAAGAACTCTTCAACTTGCGCTTCCAACAAGCAACTGGTCAACTTGAAAACACCGCCCGCTTGAAGCAAGTCCGCAAGAACATTGCGCGCATCAAGACGGTCCTTCGCCAGGCTCAAGACAACAAATAACGGAAAGGAGAACTACTCTTGGAAGAACGCAATTCTCGTAAAGTCTATCAAGGTACCGTGGTATCCGATAAGATGGACAAAACCATCACCGTCGAAGTCTCCACGACTAAGACGCATCCTGTCTACGGCAAGCGTGTTAAGTATTCGAAGCGTTACTACGCACATGATGAGAACAACGAAGCCCACACCGGTGACGTCGTTAAGATCATGGAAACTCGTCCTTTGTCACGCAACAAGCGTTTCCGTTTATTGAACGTTGTCGAAAAGGCTGTTCGTATCTAATAATCGTAAAGTGACGAAAGGAGGACCTACCCGTGATTCAACAAGAAAGTCGTCTTAAAGTGGCGGACAACTCTGGCGCCCGCGAATTACTGGTGATTAAGGTGCTTGGCGGTTCATTCCGCAAGACCGGTAACATCGGGGATATCGTTGTGGCTACTGTAAAACAAGCAACACCAGGTGGCGTTGTCAAGTTGCACGATGTCGTTAAAGCGGTCATCGTTCGCACCAAGTCTGGTGCACGCCGTACTGACGGTTCGTACATCAAGTTTGACGAAAACGCAGCCGTTATCATCAACGCTGACAAGAGCCCGAAGGGGACTCGTATCTTTGGACCAGTCGCACGTGAACTACGTGACGGCGATTTCATGAAGATCGTTTCCTTAGCTCCTGAAGTTCTGTAAGAGGAGGTGCAAGCATGAAAATCAAGACTGGTGACAAAGTTCGCGTCATGCGCGGCAAAGATGCCGGCAAAGAAGGTACCGTAACGAAGGTACTGCTCAAAGCCGACAAGGTGATCGTTGAAGGCATTAACGTCGTCAAGAAACACCAAAAGCCAAACAATGCCAACCCACAAGGCGGCATCGTCGACGTTGAAGCAGCAATTCACGTTTCTAACGTGATGTTGCTCGACCCAGAATCTAACAAACCTAGCCGTACCGGCGTAGAAATCAAGGACGGCAAGAAAGTGCGCATCGCCAAGAAGTCTGGCACCGCACTGGAAAACTAACGAAAGGAGGACTAATCTGCAATGACGAACCGTTTACAAGAACGCTACACCAAGGAAATCGCCCCTAGCTTGATCGAAAAGTTCAGCTACAAGTCTTCCATGCAAGCACCTAAGATCGAAAAGATCGTGCTGAACATGGGTGTCGGCGATGCCACACAAAACGCTAAGAACCTTGACGAAGCTGTTGAAGAATTGAAGCTGATCTCTGGCCAACAACCGCTCATCACCAAGGCGAAGAAGTCCATCGCGAACTTCCGTCTGCGTGAAGGCATGCCGATCGGTGCCAAGGTTACCCTGCGTGGCGAACGCATGTATGACTTTTTGGACAAGCTGATCAACGTTTCCCTGCCTCGTGTCCGTGACTTCCACGGTATCTCCGCAAAGTCCTTCGACGGCCGCGGTAACTATACCTTGGGCGTTAAGGAACAACTGATCTTCCCCGAAGTGGATTACGATAAGGTTAACCACGTTCGCGGGTTAGACGTTGTTATCGTTACAACTGCCAACACTGATGAAGAAGCTCTCGAATTGCTGACGCAAGTCGGGATGCCATTCGCTAAATAAGGGAGGGACACACTTGGCTAAGAAGTCAATGATCGTGAAGAACAACCGGCCTGCAAAGTTCGCAGTGCAAGAATATACACGCTGCCAACGTTGTGGCCGTCCACATTCCGTTTATCGTAAATTCAAGCTCTGCCGGATTTGCCTTCGTGAATTAGCCCATGCCGGCCAAATTCCTGGTATGCGCAAGGCTAGCTGGTAAACACTACCAATCCAAAGGAGGTTAAATCAATGGTCCTGACCGATCCAATCGCAGATTACTTGACCCGGATCCGTAACGCCAACATGGTGCGTCACGAATCCCTGGTCGTTCCTGCATCTAAGATGAAGAAAGATATCTCTGAGATCCTCAAGCAAGAAGGCTTCATTCGTGACTACGAAGTCATTGAAGACGACAAGCAAGGCATCATCCGGATCTTCCTCAAGTATGGGAAGAACAACGAACGCGTTATTTCCGGTTTGAAGCGGATCTCCAAGCCCGGCCTGCGCTCATACGTGAAGTCCAGTGACGTACCAAAGGTCTTAAACGGCCTCGGTATCGCCATCATCTCCACGTCTGAAGGTGTTATCACCGATAAGCAAGCTCGTGCCAAGAACGTCGGTGGCGAAGTACTCGCCTACGTTTGGTAATTTTTTAAGAAAAGGAGGGTACACACCTTGAGTCGTATTGGTAATAAATCAATCACCGTTCCTGCTGGCGTTGAAGTCAAGCAAGACGGCGACAATATCACCGTCAAAGGACCTAAGGGCGAGTTAACTCGTTCCTTCGTCCCAGAAATCAAGATGAATCAAGAAGGCGCTGAAATTACATTCACCCGCCCTGATGATTCTTACAAGGCTTTGCATGGTACCATGCGTGCCAACTTGAACAACATGATCTTGGGCGTTTCCGAAGGATTCACCAAGAAGTTGAAGTTGGTCGGTGTTGGTTACCGTGCCCAAAAGCAAGGCAAGAAGCTGGTGCTTAACGTCGGCTACTCCCATCCAGTTGAGATGGAAGCACCTAAAGGCGTTGAATTCGATGTGCCAAGCAACACCGAAATCAACATCAGCGGGATCTCCAAGCAAGTTGTTGGTCAATTTGCTGCCGTTATCCGTGCCGTTCGTGCCCCAGAACCTTACAAAGGTAAGGGTATCCGTTACGTCGATGAAGTTGTTCGTCGTAAGGAAGGTAAGACTGGTAAGTAGTTTCTAAGTCAACTTTAAGAGGTGAATATTGTGATTTCCAAGCCAGATAAAAACAAAACTCGGCAACGGCGTCACGCGCGTGTCCGGGGTAAGATTTCTGGTACGAGCGAGCGCCCACGCTTGAACATTTTCCGTTCTAACACAAACATCTACGCGCAATTAATTGATGACGTAGCGGGTGTGACGCTAGCAAGTGCCTCCTCTCTTGATAAGGACGTTGCCGCTGGCACCAAGACCGAACAAGCAGCTGCTGTCGGTGCTTTGGTTGCCAAGCGCGCCGTTGCTGCCGGTCACAAGGTTGTGGTCTTTGACCGTGGTGGTTATCTCTATCATGGTCGCGTGCAGGCTTTAGCTGAAGCTGCACGTGAAAACGGCCTCGAATTCTAATACAAAGGAGGATAACCAACACATGGCATCATACATTGATCCAACCCAATTGGACTTAGAAGATCGCGTTGTTGCGATCAACCGGGTCACCAAGGTTGTTAAGGGTGGTCGTCGCCTGCGTTTTGCAGCGATCGCTATCGTCGGTGATAAGAACGGCCACGTCGGCTTCGGTACCGGTAAGGCTCAGGAAGTTCCTGAAGCTATCCGTAAAGCTGTCGACAACGCCAAGAAGAACTTGATCGCTGTGCCAATTGTCGGCACGACGATTCCGCACGAAGTGATCGGTCACTTCGGCGCCGGCAAGGTGCTCCTCAAGCCTGCCGTTGAAGGTTCTGGGGTTGCTGCTGGTGGCGCTGTCCGTGCCGTTATGGAACTTGCTGGCGTCAGCGACGTCACTTCCAAGTCCCTCGGCCGTAACACGCCAATCAACATGATCCGTGCGACTGTTGAAGGTCTCAAGCAATTGAAGACTGTCGAAATGGTTGCTGACTTGCGCGGTGTTTCTGCTGCGCACTTAGAAGACTAGGAGGTAGTCAGTCATGGCTCAATTGAAAATTACTTTGACCCGTAGTGCTGCGCACCGCCTGCCTAAGCAACGCAAGATCGTCAAGGAACTCGGCTTAGGCCGGATCTCCAGCTCTGTTATCAAACCTGATAACGCTGCGACCCGCGGTGCGATCTTCCAGATCTCGTATCTGGTATCCGTAGAAGAAATCAAAGACTAAAATTTTTCGATAAGGAGGTGCCTACGCAATGAAGTTGCATGAATTACAATCCCCTGCAGGTTCTCGTCAACACGGCAAGCGTCTTGGTCGTGGCACTTCCAGCGGTCAGGGTAAGACTGCTGGTAAGGGTCAAAAAGGTCAATTAGCGCGTCAAGGCGGCAAAACTCGTCTGGGTTTTGAAGGTGGCCAAATGCCATTATTCCGTCGTATGCCTAAGCGCGGTTTCAAGAACATCAACCGCAAAGTATACGCCGTCGTCAATGTTTCCGATCTCAACCGTTTTGAAGACGGTCAAGAGATCAACAACACCGTACTGGTTAAAGCCGGTCTGGTAAAGAACGAAAAGGACGGCATCAAGCTGTTGGCTAACGGCAAGCTCGAGAAGAAGTTGACGGTTAAAGTCGACAAGTTCTCCGCAGCTGCCCAAGCAGCGATCGAAGCAGCAGGCGGTTCTATTGAGGTGATCTAATGCTGAACACCCTCAAAAACGCGCTCAAGGTCAAAGAAATCCGTAATAAGATCCTTTTTACCTTAGGCGTTTTGCTGGTTTTTCGGTTAGGTTCGCAGATCTCGGTTCCTGGCGTCGATGCCAAGTCATTGACGAGCATCAGCGCGACCGGCTTGATTCCACTGCTGGACACAGTTAGTGGTGGCGGGCTGGAGAACTACTCGATTTTCTCGATGGGGGTTTCACCATACATCACGGCTCAAATCGTTATCCAATTGCTCCAAATGGATATCGTGCCAAAGTTTGTTGAATGGAGCAAACAAGGGGAAGTCGGGCGGCGCAAGCTGAACCAAGTGACACGTTACTTGACCATCTTCCTCGGGTTTTTCCAGGCGATCGGGATCACTGCTGGGTTCCAGCAGCTCTCGAGCCTGGGACTCGTGAAGAATCCGTCGCTTCAAACGTACGTTGAAATTGGGATCATCCTGACCGGTGGCACGATGCTGCTGACCTGGATGGGTGAGCAGATCACCGATAAGGGGATTGGGAATGGCGTGTCCATGATCATCTTCGCCGGGATCATTGCTCGGCTCCCTAGTGGTATCAAGGGCTTGTGGCAAGACAACATCACCAACAACGACAACAAGTTGATGGGGGCAGTCTTCTTGATTGCCTTGGTCGTCATCGTGTTGCTTGTCGTGACGTTTGTCACCTGGGTCCAACAAGCGAACCGCAAGATTCCAATTCAATATACACGGCGTGTGACCGCGGCAGGAAGCAACAGCTACTTGCCACTCAAGGTCAACGTTGCTGGGGTTATCCCAGTGATCTTTGCCAGTTCCTTCATTGTGACGCCACAGACCATCTTGATGGCCTTCCAGGCAAACCACGGTGAAGATACCTGGTATCAGGTGATGACCAACATCTTCAGCATGCAAAAGCCTGCTGGGATCGCGGTTTACACCGTCTTGATCGTCTTGTTCACGTTCTTTTACGCCTTCGTTCAGGTCAATCCTGAAAAGGTCGCCGAGAACTTGACCAAGCAAGGGAGCTACATTCCTGGTGTTTGGCCAGGTAAAGAGACTGAGAAATACTTGTCCGGCCTCTTGATGCGGCTGTCCACAGTCGGGGCTTTGTTCTTAGGGGTCATCGCATTGCTGCCACAATTGGCATCGATGCTTTGGAACCTACCACAATCCATCGGCTTGGGTGGCACGAGCCTCTTGATCGTCGTCATGACGGCCATCGAGTTGGTTCGTCAGCTGAACGGCTTGTTGATGAAGCGCGAATATGTCGGCTTCATTCAAGGCGATCTGATCAAAGAGTAAAGAGGAGGATGCAACGTGAATCTCATCTTAATGGGCTTACCGGGAGCCGGTAAGGGGACGCAAGCGGAGCGCATCGTTGATGCTTATCCGATCGTCCATATCTCTACCGGTGACATGTTCCGCGCGGCGATGGCCGCCGGCACACCACTTGGTTTGAAGGCGAAGTCATTCATGGATGCGGGGCAACTCGTTCCAGATGATGTCACCAATGGGATCGTCAAGGAGCGGTTAGGCGAATCCGATACGGATGCCGGCTACATGCTTGACGGTTTTCCTCGGACCATCGCTCAAGCCGAAGCATTGGAAAGTATCACCGCAGAGGTCGCTAAGCCGGTCGACGCTGTGATCAACATCGATGTGGCGCCTGAGAAACTGGTTGAACGCTTGTCTGGTCGTTATATCTGCAAGAACTGCGGGGCAACGTACCACAAGCTGTACAACCCGACTAAGGTGGAAGGCACCTGTGATCGCTGCGGCGGTCATGAGTTCTTCCAGCGCGACGACGACAAGCCGGCAACGGTTAAGAATCGTCTCAAGGTCAACATCGAAATGAACACGCCATTGCTGGACTTCTACAAGAACAAAAACCTCTTGTACACGGTCAATGGTGACCAAGACATCGACTTGGTTTTCGCCGAAATCAAAAAGATCCTGGCCGCAGTTGCAAAGTAGATGAATTCGTCTTTTGCACGCCCTCAGGCTTTCAATAGTCAAGAAACTATGGTACAATATCGCGGTATGTGCGGTGAGTGCCAATGGCCTCGCCGCTTTGGCGCGCGTTTAGATCCAGAATTTTAGGAGGAATTATTTAGTGGCAAAAGACGATGTAATTGAAATTCAAGGCACCGTGGTGGATACATTACCCAACGCGATGTTTAAAGTCGAACTTGAAAACGGGGCGACCATCCTTGCGCATGTCTCAGGCAAGATTCGGATGCACTACATCCGTATTCTCCCTGGCGACCGCGTGACGGTTGAGTTATCGCCATATGATCTGACCAAAGGCCGGATCACTTATCGTTTCAAGTAATTGCCAGCAGTGAGTTCACTCACTATCCAATGAGGAGGCTATCCAACATGAAAGTACGTCCATCTGTTAAAAAGATGTGCGAGCACTGCAAAGTCGTACGCCGTAAGGGCCGTGTGATGATCATTTGCTCTGCTAACCCGAAGCACAAGCAACGCCAAGGTTAATCAATAAACTATAATTAGGAGGTGTCCATCGTATGGTTCGTATCGCAGGTGTTGACTTACCCCGTGGTAAGCAAATCGTAATTGCCCTGACCTATATTTTTGGTATCGGCAAAACCACCGCTCAAAAAGTCCTGGCTGAAGCCGGCGTTCCTGAAAACGTTCGCCAAGAAGACCTCACCCCAGAACAAGAAGACAAGATCCGTGCAGCCGTTGATAAAGTTAAAGTTGAAGGCGACCTTCGTCGTGAAGTTAACTTAAACATCAAGCGTCTGATGGAAATTGGTTCATATCGCGGCATGCGTCATCGTCGTGGTTTACCTGTTCGTGGTCAAAACACCAAGAACAATGCTCGCACGCGCAAAGGTAAGAAGACTACCATTGCCGGCAAGAAGAAATAATTAGATAAAGGAGGAATAAATCCCGATGGCAGCAACACGTAAAACAACTCGTAAGCGTCGAGTTCGTAAGAACGTTGAAGCCGGTGTGGCGCACATCCACTCCACTTTCAACAACACGCTGGTCATGATCACCGATCCTCGCGGTAACGCGATCGCCTGGTCGTCTGCTGGTGCTCTTGGTTTCAAGGGCTCCCGTAAGTCCACACCTTTCGCTGCACAAATGGCCGCTGAAGCCGCAGCGAAGGAATCCATGGAACATGGTATGAAGTCCGTTGAAGTTTCTGTTAAGGGCCCTGGTTCCGGTCGTGAAGCCGCAATTCGTTCCCTTCAGGCAACTGGCCTTGAAGTGACTGCAATTCGCGACGTCACCCCAGTGCCGCATAACGGCTCTCGTCCTCCAAAGCGTCGTCGTGTGTAATTCTTACCCCGAGGCCATTTGGCTGGGTATGCAAAACTTCACTTCTCGTTTTGAAAGGGGTACAGACTTAGATGATCGAATTTGAAAAGCCAAACATCACCAAAGTTGACGAAAGCACCAACTACGGTAAGTTTGTCGTGGAACCGCTCGAGCGCGGCTACGGCACCACACTGGGCAATTCGTTGCGGCGGATTCTCTTGTCCTCCTTACCAGGTGCTGCGGTCAGCAACATCCAGATCGACGGGGTACTCCACGAGTTCTCCACGATTGACGGTGTGCTCGAAGACGTTACGCAGATCATCCTGAACATCAAAAAGCTTGCTTTGAAGATGAACACGGAAGAAGACAAGACCGTCGAGATCGACGTAACGGGCCCTGCAACCGTAACGGCTGCGGACATCGTTTCTGATAGTGATGTCGAGGTGCTCAATCCTGAGCAGTACATTTGTACAGTTGCAGAGGGTGGTCGCTTCCACGTCCGGATGACGGTTAAGACTGGTCGAGGGTATGTGGCAGCTGATCAAAATAAAGTTGATGACATGCCGATTGGGGTATTGCCAATCGACTCGATTTTCACCCCAATCAGTCGGGTCAACTATCAAGTTGAAAGTACCCGTGTTGGTCGGCGCAACGACTTCGACAAGCTGACGCTGGATGTTTGGACCAATGGTTCGATCAACCCACGCGAAGCCATCAGCTTGGCCGCGAAGATCCTCACCGAGCACCTGGATATTTTCGTTAACTTGACCGATGAAGCCAAGAACGCTGAAATCATGGTTGAAAAAGAAGAGACACACAAGGAAAAGATGCTCGAGATGACCATCGAAGAGCTCGACTTGTCTGTTCGTTCTTACAACTGTTTGAAGCGCGCTGGGATCAACACCGTGCAAGAGTTGACCAATAAAACAGAAGCCGATATGATGAAGGTCCGCAACTTAGGCCGCAAGTCACTTGAGGAAGTTAAGAATAAGCTTAGCGACCTTGGCTTGGGCCTGCGCACCGAAGACTAATTGCAAAGGAGGCAAAACATTCATGAGTTACCGTAAATTAGGACGGACTAGCTCCCAACGTAAAGCTTTGCTTCGCGATCTGACCACGGATCTTCTGATCCACGAACGGATCACGACCACCGAAGCACGCGCTAAGGAAGTTCGTTCCACTGCTGAAAAGATGATCACGTTAGGCAAGCGCGGCGATTTGCACGCACGCCGTCAAGCCGCAGCATTTTTGCGCAACGAGATCGCTGATGTTAAAGAAGATGGCGACACCGTCGTTGTTCAGTCTGCATTGCAGAAACTGTTCTCCGACGTTGCACCTCGCTATGCAGAACGCCAAGGTGGTTACACCCGCATTCTGAAGACCGCACCGCGTCGTGGCGATGCAGCCCAAATGGTTATCTTGGAACTGGTTTAATCAACCCAGAGCGAAGTGAGGCGCACTTAGGGATGGCTGTAAGACGGGATGACGTTTGGACGTATTTCAGTCCAAGCGGCGTCACGACTTACAGGCAATCCCGTTGCCTCACGTAGCTCGACGATTACCGTCAAGATATCCTTAACATTCAGATGATCCGCCGGCAACGGTGATCACCTTTTCAAAACCGTTGCGACCCTCGTGGCCGCAGCACTTTGGTCATTTGATCGATGGAGCGTTACGATGATGGCTACCCCATGTGTGGTAGCTTAGTCTAGCTTGTGAGCACCGGGTAACCGGTGTCTCCATCATTAAATGATTTTTTTATACATATTTTTACACCGGTCGGGCAGATGCCCGGCTTTTTTAGTATGGTTTTGGCGGGTGTGGGCGAAAGCGACTCCAGCAGGTTCAATCTGTCGTGGAGAGGGTGCTCGGCGGAGCTAACTCAGCTTCGCTGAGTGGATCTCCACCTGTGCCTTGCTGTAAGCGACAAGTCGCTAACAGCAATCTCACCACGTCAGATTGACCTACTTCCGCCGCTTTCGCCCACACCCTTGGATTCTCGCGTAATAGGTGAGTTTTCGGTAGTCACCGTGTTGGATTTATTGCAAATAATGCATTCGTAGCTAGAAGGATGTAATCGCTGAATCAGTTCTTGGTATCTTGGAAATCGTCACAACTGTTGATGTTGGACGCAAATGTAAGGACGGGGTGTGCGGAAGCCAGATATGGCTCAGGTGCGGAATTGTTGTTAGCGGCTTGCCGCTTACAACAAAGGCGTTGAGGGAGATCCACTCGTAGCGTAGCGGAGAGTTAGCTCTCGAGCGCCTCGCCCCGTTCCAGCCGTATCAGGCTTCCGTGCACCCCGTCCGGACCATAACACCATCCTGAACACAAACCAAAGAAGACTTACATTTCCAGACCGCGATGACAGGCATGCGTCAAGACGCCTATTGGGCGGAAAATATGGTATGATATTGCGGTACGCTATTGCAGAAAGGACGGCGACTGACGTGGTCGATGCCATCAATGTTGAACATCTGAGTTATCATTATCCGGAGGCGGACAAAGCGGCGCTTGATGACGTCACCTTCCGCGTCCCCGCAGGCGAGTGGTGGGCGATCATCGGTCACAACGGCAGCGGGAAGTCGACGCTCGCCAAAAATATCAACGGTTTGCTGGCACCTGAAGCCGGCACCGTGACGGTTGCAGGTATGAAGCTGACCGAAGAATCTGTCTGGGACATCCGCGCCAAAGTTGGGATCGTGTTCCAAAATCCTGACAACCAGTTCGTCGGCGCGACGGTCGCAGACGATGTTGCCTTCGGGTTGGAAAATCGGGCCGTACCGCGGCCAGAGATGGTGACGCGCGTTCAAGACGCCCTCGAGGCGGTGAACATGCAGGCGTTTGCCAAGCGCGAACCGGCACGGCTGTCTGGCGGGCAAAAGCAACGGGTTGCCATCGCCGGGATCGTGGCGCAGCGACCGGAGATCATTATCTTAGATGAAGCGACGTCGATGCTCGATCCCGCCGGCCGGCTGGAGATCTTGGCGTTGATCCGGCAGCTCCGTGAAAAGCAGCAGCTGACGGTACTGTCGATCACGCACGACATCGATGAAGCAGCAGGCGCCGACCAGGTCCTGGTGCTCGACGACGGCAAAGTCATCGAGCAAGGGACCCCGGCGACCATTTTTGCGCACGGTGAAGAACTGCTACAGCTCGGACTAGACGTGCCTTACGCGGAAAAACTCAAGGCGGCATTACGCAAGCGCCATGTTGCCATGAAAGATGACTATCTTGACGAAGAAGGACTGGTGAAGGACCTGTGGACATTACATTCGACCATGTAAGTTTTACCTATCAGCCGGGCACGCCTTTTGCCGGAGTCGGCCTCAAAGACGTGTCAACCACGATCCACGATGGGAGTTACACGGCGATCATCGGCCACACCGGTTCTGGGAAGTCGACGCTGTTGCAGCACCTCAATGCGCTGTTGAAGCCTACCGAGGGTACCGTGACGATCGGCGACCGCGAGATCACCAACGAAACTTCTAACAAGAACCTCCGTCCCTTGCGCCAAAAAGTCGGCATGGTGTTCCAGTTTGCTGAGAACCAACTGTTCGAGCAAACCGTCGCCAAAGACATCGCCTTCGGGCCGAAAAACTTTGGGGCCACCGAAGAAGAAGGGCAGGCCTTGGCCAAGCGCATGGTCGCTCTGGTCGGCCTTCCGGAGTCGGTGTTGACGCAGTCGCCGTTTGATCTTTCCGGTGGCCAGATGCGCCGGGTCGCGATCGCCGGGGTTTTGGCGATGGAGCCGGAGGTGTTGGTGCTCGACGAACCCACCGCTGGGCTCGATCCTGCCGGGCGCTTCGAGATGATGTCGATGTTTAAGCGGCTGCATGACGAGCAAGGGCTGACGATCGTGTTGGTGACACACCAAATGGATGACGTCGCCGATTACGCGGATCATGTCTTGGTGATGGAACACGGCGCGCTTGTGCGCCAAGGGTCGCCGCGGGAGATCTTCGCAGATCCCGATTGGCTGCGCGCCAAGCAGCTGGGGCTGCCTAAAACCACGGCGTTTGCGGAGAAGCTGGTCGCCAAGGGCTTCAGTTTTTCGCCGATGCCGCTGACGGTGAGCGAGCTCGCTGACCAGCTGGCCCCACAGGTGGGAGGTGAGCGCCTTGGATAAGCTGATTTTGGGACGCTACATTCCAGGGAATTCTTTCGTCCACCGGCTCGATCCACGCACCAAGTTGGTGGCGAGCTTTTATTACATCGCGATCATTTTCTTGGCGAACAACTGGCAAAGCTACCTGTTGATGTTTGTCGCCACGATGGCCATGATCTTGTTGTCCAAAGTCCGTCTCGGCTTTTTCTTGCGCGGGGTGCGGCCGATGATCTGGCTGATCATGTTCACCGTGTTGTTGCAGATCTTCTTCACCAAAGGCGGCCACGTCTATTGGTCTTGGGGGTGGCTGGCGATCACGCAGTTTGGGCTGACCAACGGCGCGTTCATCTTCATGCGGTTTGTCTTGATCATCTTCATCTCGACGCTGTTGACCCTGACGACACAGCCGCTGTCGCTGGCTGACGCGGTGGAATCACTGCTGCGCCCGCTGCGGGTCTTGCATGTGCCGGTGACCGAGCTGGCACTGGTGTTGCAGATCGCGTTGCGCTTTGTGCCGACGTTGATGGATCAAACCACCAAGATCATGAACGCCCAGCGTGCCCGGGGGGTCGATTTTGGTACCGGCAATCTGTTCCAACAGATGAAGGCGGTCGTGCCGCTGTTGATCCCGCTGTTTGTGGATAGCTTTAGCATTGCAGAGGACCTTGCCACGGCTATGGATGCCAGAGGTTATCAAGGCGGCGACAACCGCACCAAGTTCCGCGTCTTGAAATACCACGCCCACGACGGCTTTGCCGTGATCGGCATGGCGCTTTTGACGGTGGTACTGGTTTTCTTACGTCAATAGTTTTCTCAGGCCAAAAGCGTGATGCTTTTGGCCTGAATTATGGGGCTGAGTCATAATTCAAAGTTACGAAATGAACACGACAATGACAGAGATGTACGAGCCATAAAGCACCGCATTTGCACAGAAGGATCCCGACAAGCAAATCCTAAGTTCGGGATTTACTCGTCGGGATCCTTCTGCTCTATGCTAAAACCGCTTTATGTCTCAGCCACTGAATTATGCCTGAAAAGAGAGAGAAAAGGATGACACATTACAAACTGACGCTTGCCTATGATGGCACGAATTTTGCCGGCTACCAGATCCAACCGCACCAGCGCACCGTTCAAGGCGTCTTGCAAAAGGCGCTGGGCAAAATGGCTAAGGTCGAGTCGGTCCACGTCGATGGTTCCGGACGGACAGATTCTGGCGTCCATGCGCTCGGCCAAGTCGTTTCGTTTGATTTCCCGGGAAATATCCCGGCGCCGGCGATGGTGCGCGCGATGAACTCGCTGATGCCGCTAGATGTCGAGATCTTGCAAGCAGAGATCGTGCCGGAGGATTTTCATGCGCGCTATTCCGCCAAGGGCAAGCGCTACATGTACCGCGTCGCCCGCGGCAGGTTTACTGACCCGTTCAACCGCTTGTACACGGGGCACTGGCCTTATCCGCTAGATCTGGATAAGATCCAAGTTGCGTTGGCAGACGTGGTCGGGACGCATGACTTTACCAGTTTTGCGGCCAGCGGCGGGGTGATTAAGGACAAGGTGCGGACGATCTACGAAGCCACCGTGCGCGATGATCCTGAACATAATGAGGTCGTGTTTGAGTTTTACGGGAACGGCTTTTTGTACAACATGGTGCGCATCTTGGTGGCGACGCTGTTAGAAATCGGTAACGGGCGCCGCGATGTCCATGATTTTCAGCGCTTATATATCGTCAAAGACCGCCAGCAGGCGCGCGGAACGGCTCCAGCGTCTGGCCTTTATCTTAAAGAAGTGTATTATTAAAGAGTTCTCATTTTTTGTGATTGGAAGCGGAGCGAAGGCGGGAGGCGGCCGAAGCGCGTCAGTTATCGTGAGGAGTCGATGATTTTGAAACAACGTCACATAGGGTTGATCACACTGGGGGTCTTCTTGATCGGCGCGAATTTGCGCCTGCCGATCACGATGATGCCGCCGCTGTTGCACGATCTGACCCATCAAGGGATTTTACCCGAAGCACTGGCGGGATTTGTGACCACCATTCCGTTGTTGATGTTTGCCTTGGCCTCCCCAATGATCGGCCGCTTAGGCGCCAAGCACGGTTCAGGCAAGGTCTTGACGCTGGCGGCGTCTGCGTTGGTGCTGGGCGCTGGGTTGCGGCTGGTGCCCAACGCGTGGGGCCTGCTTGTCGGGACCGCTTTGGCGGGGCTGGGGATCGCCGGCGGCAACGTGTTGTTGCCCGCGCTGATCAAGCAGGAATTTCCCTATAAGGTCGCGGTGATGACGACGCTTTATACCACCGCCATGGGGCTGGTCGCCAGCCTCGGCACAGGCACCTCTGGCATCTTGGCGAATCAAGTTGGGGCGACGGTGACCATGGCGATCTTGGGTAGTGTCAGCGTGGTCGCGCTGGTGGTGTGGTTGCTGGTCTTGCCCCGGTTGCAGCGGCAGGCGGCCGTTGCCAAAGGCAAAGTCGCCGGCATCCGCATGACCAACCAAGGTTTGGCGTGGCTGATCGCCTTGTTTTTCGGCCTGCAATCCATTTTGTATTACTCGCTGTTGACCTGGCTGCCCAGCATCTGGCAAGACGCCGGGTTTAACGCGGTGGTCGCCGGCAACCTGGCGACCTTGTTTCAGCTGTTTGGCCTGCCGTTGACGATGCTCACGCCGAG
The DNA here is from genome assembly GCF_054784775.1 of Lacticaseibacillus boliensis. Lineage (NCBI taxonomy): Bacteria > Bacillati > Bacillota > Bacilli > Lactobacillales > Lactobacillaceae > Lacticaseibacillus > Lacticaseibacillus boliensis. The sequence continues at coordinate 45,933 of NZ_BAAIHN010000009.1, read as the reverse complement.
TTTGGCCGAGCGGCGCCACGGCCTGCCGCTCATCATCGTGATCGCCAGCGGCGGGTTTGCCGTTGGGCTGTTAGGTATCTTGTTTGGCCCGATGGTGTTTGGGTTCCAGGCGGTGATGGCAATCATCGCCGGGGCGGCCAGCGGGGCGGCTTTTTCCGTTTGCATCGTGTTCTTTCAGAAAAAAACGACGACCGCTGCCGGCACCGCGAGCCTTTCTGGCATGGCGCAGTCCGGCGGCTACCTCATGGCGGCGGTCGGTCCGGTCAGCTTTTCGTGGCTGGCGACGGTCGTGTCGTGGCACGGGGTGTTGTGGCTGTGTCTGCTGCTCAGCGTCGTGATGGGGCTGTGCGGCTGGTGGATCATCAGGCGGCCGCGTTTGGCGGCGTGAAGACCAATTTACAAGATGAAAGTTTCATTCGTGAATTGACTTCAACTTATTTTTGCGGTACATTAGTAGCTGGTATTGTTTGCCCCACGATAAGCCCCGGAAACTTAACGTGTCAAACGCTTACTGAACAAATTGGAGGAAACAAATCGTGCGTACAACATTCATGGCTAAGCCAGGCGAAATCGAACGTAAATGGTATGTGATCGACGCAACTGACATCGCCCTTGGGCGTCTGTCTTCTGTTGTTGCCAGCATCCTGCGCGGCAAGAACAAGCCTACCTTTACCCCTAACGTCGACACTGGCGATAACGTCATCGTGATCAACGCTTCTAAGCTCAAGTTAACCGGCAGAAAAGCCACTGACAAGATCTACTACCGTCACAGCCAGCATCCAGGTGGTTTGAAGCATGAAGTCGCAGGCGACTTGCTGAAGAACAACCCTGCTCGTTTGGTTGAATACTCTGTTAAGAAGATGTTGCCAACCAAGAACACTCTTGGTCACCAACAATTCTTAAAGCTTCACGTGTATGCAGGGGAAGATCATTCTCATGCAGCGCAGAAGCCTGAAGTACTCGACATCTCGAACTTAATTTAAGGAGGATACAACTGTGGCTCAAGTATCTTACAGCGGCACTGGTCGTCGCAAAAACTCCGTTGCCCGGGTCCGTTTGGTCCCAGGTACCGGTAAGATCACGATGAACGGCAAGGACGTTCACGACTATCTCCCATACGAACATTTGATCCTGGACATGACCCAGCCTTTCGGTATTACCGAAACAACTGGTCAATATGATGTCCTCGTTAACGTTAACGGCGGCGGTTACACCGGCCAAGCCGGCGCAACGCGTCACGGCATTGCCCGTGCATTGCTTACCGTTGACCCAGACTTCCGTGGCGCCCTCAAGCGCGGCGGCATGCTCACACGTGACCCTCGTATGAAGGAACGTAAGAAGCCAGGTCTGAAGAAGGCTCGTAAGGCTAGTCAATTCTCCAAGCGTTAATCTTCGGATCAACAATTGGACGCCAAAAAGCATTCCAGCGATGGGGTGCTTTTTTTGTGCAAAAAGGCCTTGCCTTAAAGCGCACTTTAAGGTGTAGGCTGAATTCATCGCGTGAAGTGGCGATCAGGATCAAGGAGGAAAACATGAAAGCAGCAATTTTTGTTGAACCAGGTCATATGACGGTACGGGACTTGCCTAAACCCCAGGTGGAATTTCCCACGGATGCGGTGATTCGCATCGTGCGCGCCTGCGTGTGTGGGTCTGATTTGTGGTGGTACCGCGGCGTTTCCAAGCGTGCGGCCAACGAACCGGTCGGGCACGAGGCAATCGGGGTGGTGGAAAGTGTCGGTACCGAAGTAACCAACGTCCACCCCGGTGATTTTGTCATCGTCCCGTTCACCCACGGTTGCGGCCACTGCGCGGCTTGTCTGGCCGGTTTTGACGGTGATTGTCTCACGTTCAAGCATCAAGGCAGCCCGGTGGGTTACCAGGCAGAGTACCTGCGTTACGAAAATGCGAACTGGGCGCTGGTCAAGGTCCCTGGCCAACCCAGCGACTACACGGATGACCAACTCAACGACCTGCTCGCACTGGCCGACGTGATGGCGACAGGTTTTCATGCCGCCAAGTCCGCAGAAGTCCATCCCGGCGACACGGTGGTGGTTATGGGTGATGGCGCCGTGGGGCTGAGCGGCGTGCTTTCGGCCAAGTTGCTTGGCGCCAAGCGGATTATTGCGATGAGCCGCCACGAAGACCGGCAAGCACTCGCTCGTGAATTCGGCGCCACCGATATCGTGCCTGAACGCGGGGATGAAGCGCTGGCCAAGGTCATGGCGCTCACCGATGGTGCCGGTGCCGATGCCATCCTCGAGTGTGTCGGCAACGAACAGTCCGTGACCACGGCGGTGCAAGTTGGCCGGCCAGGGGCCATTGTCGGCCGCGTCGGCATCCCGCAAAAGCCGGAGATGAACACCAACAACTTGTTCTGGCGCAACGTCGGCCTGCGCGGTGGCGTCGCCGCGGTAACCACCCACGACCGTGAAGGGTTGCTCCAGGCAGTCTTGAACGGTGAGATCCATCCCGGCAAGGTCTTCACCAAGCGCTTTGACCTCGACCACGTGCAAGATGCGTATGCGGCGATGGATCAGCGGACGGCAATCAAGTCTCTGCTGGTAATCAGAAAATAACGCGAAAACAGCAATTTTTCTCGCTCGGTGCGACAAAAGTTGCTGTTTTTTTGCAAAAAGGCCTTGCCTTAAAGTTCACTTTAAGGCTTAAGCTAGGTTCATCGGTTAAGCAAAACGCCGTCATATCGGCGTTTACATGAAACTAGGCTTGGAGGCTATCATGCAAAAGCGCAAATTCGGATTGGTGTTACCAATCATCTTGATCAGTTACTTGATGATCCTTTTAGATAATTCCATCGTGTTTACCAGCACGGTCAAAATCGCGGCAGACTTGCACATGGATGCGCAGAGTCTGGCTTGGGTGACGAACGCCTACGCGCTGACGTTTGGCGGATTGCTGATGCTCGGCGGTCGCGCAGGAGACATTATTGGCCGTAGGCGGGTGTTTATCAGCGGCCTGACTTTATTCACGATTGGGTCCTTGCTTGTGGGACTGGCCCAAAGCGGCCCCATGATCATCGCCATGCGCGCGCTACAAGGGGTGGGTTCAGCGATCCTGGCACCGACCACGCTGGCATTATTGATGGACAACTATACCGGAAGCATGCGCACCCGTGCGATCGCGTATTACGGTGCCACCGCAGGTATTGGCGCGAGCTTCGGCCTGGTGATCGGTGGTTTGATCGCCAGCTACTTCTCTTGGCGTGATGGTTTTCTGTTGAACGTGCCGGTGGGCATCATCCTGCTGGTATTGACGCTAAAAGTGGTGCCGCAGGTTAAAGGACAAGGCGGGCGCCTCGATTGGGTCGGCGCCATCACGTCGGTCATCGGCTTCGCGGGGCTGATATACAGCATCAACGGGGCATATGGCCGCGTACTGGCTGGTGCCATCGCGGTTGTTTTTCTCGCAATGTTCGTCTGGGCAGAGTCGCGCACCAAGAACCCGTTGATGCCACTGCGGTTGTTTGCCGATAACGAGCGAAGCAGCGCCTACATCGCGCGCTTCTTCTACCTCGGGGCCATGATCTCATACTTTTTTCTCGTGCCTCAGGCGATGCAAAACGTTTACGGGTACACGCCACTGCTGGCCGCGCTGGGCTTTTTGCCCGAAACGATTCCACAGTTTATCTCCGCGACCGTGTTGGCTCGGCTCAACAATCGGTTCACGAACAATCAATTATTGGTTACAGGGGTCGTCATCACGCTTGTGGGGCTGGTTTCAGGCGCTGTGGTCGGCATTCACGGCGGCTACTTCTGGGCGCTGGCGGTGCCGATGGTCGTCATCGGGATCGGTCAGGGCCTGAGTTTGAGCCCGTTGACGGTGGCCGGGGTCGCCCACACCGATCCCGCCATTGCAGGTGCGGCCTCTGGGGTCGTCAATACCGCACACCAAATCGGTGGGTCGTTCGGCCTGTCCGTCATCGTGGCGTTAACCAGCGGTTTCACCAAGGCGGCGGTGAGTTATGACCACGCGGCAGTGTTGATGGCGGGCTTCATGCTCATCGCGCTGTTGGCAACGTTGAACATTTTACGCAACTCAAGGAGGTAATCTGATGAAGATGATGTTAATTGGCGCCACAGGGTCGTTAGGACAAGTAACGCGACAGGAATTATTCGCGAATACAGATGCCCAACTGGTGTTGATCTCTCGCCACGCAGGCAATCTGACCATTGACCCTACCAGAGAACAGGCAATGAGCATCAACGTGTTGGACCAAGAGGCATTAGTCAAAGCCCTTGCCGGCGTGGATGCCGTTTTTGCCGCCCTCAGCGGTAACCTGGCGGCGATGGCCCGCAGTATTGTCGGCGCAATGACGGCGGCAGGCGTGTCCCGGCTGGTGTTTATCTCTTCGATGGGCATCTATGATGAAATTCCTGTCCAAGTTGGGGCCCAGGGGAACCTGGCACATAACCCCCAGTTGCGACCGTACCGAGAAGCGGCGGATATCGTTGCGGCGTCAGGACTCAATTACACCGTGATACGGCCCGGCTGGTTTGATAATGGTAGTGATGATTATGAGATCACGCATGAAGGCGAACCGTTTGGCGGCCACGATGTTTCTCGCCGCGCGATCGCCAAATTGGCAGTTGCAACATTGACCGATACGAAACGTTACAGTCATGAAAGTATCGGTATCAACCGACCAGAATAAATGATTGGCCAGTTCGCCAAAAGTAGTGAACTGCGCGATAATCAAACTAGAAATTAAAGCAGAAAGGAGTCAGCTTGATGAACATCAAAGAAGCCAGTGCCCGGACGGGGGTCCCTGCAGCGACGATCCGCTATTACGAAAAAGAGGGCTTAATCCCCAACATCGACCGGTCGGCGGCTGGCGTGCGGGAAATCGACGATCGGATCATTCGCCGGATCAACTTTGCCAAGCAGATGCGCAGTGCGGGAATGAGCATCGAGTCTTTGCAGCGATACATTCGCCTGTTTGACGCCCAAGAAAATAACCTCGCAGAGCAGCGCACCCTTTTGGCAGAACAACTGGCCATCATGGAAGAAAAACGCGATGACCTGCAGGCGGCCATTGACCATTTGCATTGGAAACTGGACCACTTCGACGACCACATGGTGGCAACAGAAGCCGAACTGCGCAATCTTGAGAAGCAACATCTCGATGACACGACGAGCGACTAGGTGATCGTAAAGTACGGTGACGCAAAGAATTACGGAAAGGGTCACTTTCTACGGCCTTTTGCAGTGGCCGGCTTTAGATTAATTCAATAAGACTATTGGGATTTATGGCTGGTATTTTCCAAGCGCGTCTTCAGTTACTGGGAAATACGGCTGAGTCTTCGGGCCTGAATCGGGCTTTTAAGGCTGATTCGCTAAGCGACGATCATAAATAATTGGCAGCAAGGAGCATTCCAGCGATGGGGTGCTTTTTTTGTGGCTCTGCGTCAACAGGTGTTAAAGAACAAGCAATGCTTTTGTGAAGGCGCCAAGCCTCGAGGACTAACTAACAATAGCGGGTGATACTTTCGTTCTTACTGCGCTGAGCTAACGCCAAGCTGGTTTGAAGTTACGCAATTGTGGGGATGGGTTTTGCGGTGCAAACCTCAGTTAGTTGTCACCAAGCGATAACATATAGAGATTTACTGTTATTATTGTTGTTCTATATCAGAATTTGTGACAAATTGAGATGCTTTTGCGGTTGAAGAAATTTTCTTATGCAATATCAGGCGTTGCAAGGTGTATTATCCAAAAAGTTGCAGTAGAATGAGAATATATTAATGGGTTATAAGGGAGAGTGTAACAATGGGAGAAGAGCCAAAGTTTGGAGTCAATGCAAAAAAAGCACCAGAAACAAAAAAACCGCCATTGGTCGCTAAGCCAGATCTAGAGACACCAAAATTTGGCGTGCAGGCCTCTCCGAATTCGGGAGCAAAAACTGATAAGACCACTGTTGATGTGAGGACTGAGCCGGTACCACAGATGACTACTGAAAAGCCGAAGTTTGGTGCCGACGCGAATGGGCCACGAGTTAAGAATCAGGCCTCGTTGGGTCAGTGGGTGAAAACTGTCTTTACGCTGCAACCCATGGGCTTCTGGGTGAAACAATACGCCTACGGGATCTTAGCCTTGCTTATTTACACAGGATTGACAGGCGGTCAGGGCATGGCATTAAACATTGTGAACCTCCTGCTTTATCCTTTTACGGTGACAATCCTTCAAGAAATTGGCCGAGGTAAGGGTCAGCGAAGTACGATAAGTTCGTTTTTCTTTGGCTTCTCCATCGGGATGATTGGCAGTTCAATTTGGTGGATTGTCATCTATGGGGTCATTAGATTCCTGATCTTCATGTTTAAGTATATGTTCAGTATCCTAATTGGTGGTATTGGGTTGATTTACATGATTGTTCAGGCCAGAAAGCTAAACATATAAGTCAACGAGGGAGAACTAACAATGATACACACAATTTTAGTGGGTGCCGGATATGGGGAGAAAAGTCTTGAAGATGCAATCGCAGGCTCTGCCGCTGGCGACGTGATCGTCATTAAACCTGGGATCTATCACACCGAAAGCTATTGGAGTATCGCCAGTCTGGTAATTCGTGGGACGGGTGAAAGTTCTGGAGAGGTCGTCATTCATACAAGCATAACGGTAAAGGAACAAGGAACGTTGACGTTGCAAAATTTGACGATGATTAACGATTTTTCTAAACGTAATGCCGTTGATGTCAAAAAGGCTGCTCACGTTGTTGCCGATCGAGTCGCGTTTTTAAATAATGTGGAACATGACTATCCCACTGTGTTTGTTAATGGCGGAATCGGTGAATTTTCGGCGTGTGAGATGAATCATGCAAACGTTGATGGTGCCGGGTTGTATGCGAAAGATGGCGCCCAAATTAGCCTGTCGCAATGTGACGTGCAGTCACCAAGGTTCTTTGGTTCACAGATTCAATCAGAGACAAGCCAATTTCGCCTCTTTTTGGGTGTTGGCAGCAAGAGTAACTTGGTTGCGGATACGCTTTATTTTGCCGGTGAGCACAAAGGATGGTGGACCTTCAACATTAGTAATGGTTCATCACTGCAGGCGGATGGGCTTGTTTTACCTGAAGGAAAACGAACCGCACGTGTTGCGGATAGTCAGGCTACGATTGGTCAGACAAATATCGATGCAACACATCAGCTAAAACTCACCACAGAAGGGGTTGCAGATACTAATATTCCTGGCATCACGCTACGCCAAAAGCGTAAAAAAGCAAATCCTGATAGCTCCACAAAAGACGATAAAGACCAAATGGAATATATCTATACTGTGGGGACCGGATATGGCAAGTGTACCCTGGATGAAGCACTCGAAAACGCTAATTCAGGGGACGTAATTTTAATTGAGCCTGGAGAATATCGGTCGGAAAATAATTGGACAGTCGCTAGTTTGGAATTTCGTGGCGCTGGTGGAACTCCTGAAGCGGCGGTGATTCATGCCCACCTTGTAGCTGATGGCGGAACATTAAAATTAAATAACTTAACGCTGATAAACGACGATTCTGATTGGAATGCCCTTAAAGTTGGTGCAACAGAACAGGTTATTGCCGATAACGTCGTGTTTGTGAATAATGCGAATGCTGATTACCCTACTGTGGCTCTTAATGGTGGAACCGGCGAATTTTCGGCGTGTGAAATTAAGCATGCAAATGCGGCGGATGGTGGCCTATATGCTCATGACGGCGCAAAGGTCAGCCTTTCACAATGCACAGTGGAAGGCGTATTTTGCGTCGGTTCAACGATCAATTCGAGTTCAAGTCGATTGGGCGCTATTTTAACAGTTCAGGATAACGGTCAAGTGCTTGCTGATACGCTGTATTTTTCGGAACGGTATTCGGATTGGTGGACACTCCATATTCTCAACAACTCAGTTGTACAGGCAGATGGCCTTGTTTTGCCTGAAGGAGAGCTGTCGGGCAATATTACGGATAGTCGCGTCACAATCAAAGAGACGAATATCGATCAGGCGCATGCGCTGGAACTTGTTGTGGAGGGAGATGCAGAAGCTAACATTCCCGGCGCAAGGCTGCGCCAGACTGCCAGTAACGTTGAGCCGCAAGCACCTGCAAAAGATGACAAGAATCCTGATTTAGAGGTTACCCCCACGACAAGTGATGAGCCGACTGAAACCGAACAAAAATCAGCAATTGATCAGCTTGACGAGATGATCGGGTTAGCTGAGTTAAAGAAGCAAGTGCATAGCTTCGTTAAGGTCGCGTCTTTTAACCAACGCCGTGCTGAGCAAGGGATGAAGACGTCTGGGCAGTCGCTACATTCATTATTTCTTGGCAATCCCGGTACTGGGAAAACGACAGTTGCACGGCTTGTGGGTAGGGTCATGTTTGAAAATGGTGTATTGCCGGACAATACCTATGTTGAAGTTAGTCGTCAGGACTTGGTGTCTGACAATGTTGGCGGAACGGCACTCAAAACCCAGAAAGTCTTGGAGTCCGCGCTTGGCGGCGTGCTGTTTATTGATGAGGCGTATGAGCTTTATCAAAAAGGTGGTGTGACCAATTGGGGGCAAGAAGCGGTAGATACGATCCTCAAGTATATGGAAGATCATCGCAATGATTTAATGATCATCTTTGCAGGTTATACCAAGGAAATGCAAGACTTCATGAATATGAATCCTGGGTTGACGTCGCGGACGCCTAATGTTTTCAATTTTTCAGACTATACGCCTGATGAAATCGCAGAGATTGGGATCGGGGACTTACATCGTCAGGATTATCAATTCGATGAAGCCTATTACACCAAAGTGGTGAAGCGTGAATTTGTCGGCGACGTCGACCACAGCAATGGTCGTTGGGTACGAAACTTTAACGAAAAGCTGATTCGTATCTTCGCTAAGAACTTACCAGAGGATGCAACCGGTGATCAGCTGGGGAAGATTTCTAATGCGGATATTGATGAATTAACCGGTGGCGATCAGAGCGCTAAAAATTCGGAAGTTGATGCCCTATTAGCGCAGTTGAACGGGATGATCGGACTGCAGAGCGTTAAACAATTCGTTAATGATCTCGTGACACGTATCCGCCTTCAGCAGAAACTACATGATGTGTTGCAGGACAATAGTAAGCCGACCTATCATATGATTTTCACCGGCGCGCCAGGAACTGGGAAAACGACTGTGGCGCGGTTGATAGCCAAGCTATTCTTTAATTTGGGGATTTTGCCCAAAGATACGGTTAGCGAAGTTTCGCGACCGGATTTAGTTGGCCGCTATATAGGCGAGACTGAAGAGAAAACAGCAACGGTCATCCGCAATGCGATGGGCGGCGTTCTTTTTGTTGATGAAGCTTATCAGCTGACTAAGGCCGGTAGTAGTAACGACTTTGGTAAAGAAGCTGTTGAAACTTTTGTCACTGAACTGGAAAATAATCGCGATAAGTTCGTGGCGATTTTTGCTGGTTACACTGATGATATGAAGGATTTTCTGGTTGCCAACGAAGGCTTGCGCTCGCGGATTCCGCTGACGCTTGAATTTGAAGATTATACACCAGAAGAAGTCGCTGAGATCGTGACCAAGATCGTGACCAAGTCGTGGACAGTCAACGAACAGTTGCTCCAATCGGTAGTCGTTGACCAGTACAAAGCACTGCCGAAGAGTGAGCGCAGCAACGGCCGGTGGGCGCGCAACTTTGCCGACACGTTAATCAGCCAACATAAATTGTGGCTGGCAGATCACTTGGAAGAAGACCCTGATCTGGATGTTAAACGGATTCAAGATAGCGAATTGACTGCCAATGAGGCCAATCAAGATGATAAGGATCAGGCGGTTGATGACCTGTTAGCCGAGTTGAATGGCATGATTGGGCTTAATAGTGTGAAGACCTTCGTCACTGACTTGGTTGCCAAAGTTCGCGTAGAGAAGAAGCTCAAGGAAAAGTTGCCAGACAGCAACAAGCCGACCTATCATATGGTGTTCTCCGGTGCGCCTGGGACTGGCAAGACAACTGTCGCGCGCATCATCAGCAAGTTATTTTATAACCTTGGAATTTTGCCAACTGATCGGGTCATGGAAGTTTCGCGACCAGATTTAGTCGGCCAGTATATTGGCGAGACGGAAGCAAAGACCAGTAAGGTTCTGCGCAATGCGATGGGCGGCGTTCTTTTCGTCGATGAAGCTTACCAGTTGACCCAATCTGGCGGTAGTAATGACTTTGGCAAAGAAGCTGTCGAAACCTTCATCACAGCATTGGAGAATGATCGTGACCAGTTTGTTACTATTTTTGCAGGTTACACTGATGATATGAAGGATTTCCTGGCTGCCAACGAAGGCTTGCGCTCACGGATTCCGTTGACGCTTGAATTTGAGGATTATACACCAGAAGAAGTCGCTGAGATCGTGACCAAGATCGTGACCAAGTCGTGGACAGTCAATGAACAGTTGCTCCAATCGGTAGTCGTTGACCAGTACAAAGCACTGCCGAAGAGTGAGCGCAGCAACGGCCGGTGGGCGCGCAACTTTGCCGACACGTTAATCAGCCAACATAAATTGTGGCTGGTAGATCACTTGGAAGAAGATCCTGATCTGGATGTTAAACGGATTCAAGATAGCGAATTGACTGCCAATGAGGCCAATCAAGATGATAAGGATCAGGCGGTTGATGACTTGCTGGCCGAGTTGAATGGCATGATTGGGCTTAATAGTGTGAAGACCTTCGTCACTGACTTGGTTGCCAAAGTTCGCGTAGAGAAGAAGCTCAAGGAAAAGTTGCCAGACAGCAACAAGCCGACCTATCATATGGTGTTCTCCGGTGCGCCTGGGACCGGCAAGACAACTGTCGCGCGCATCATCAGCAAGTTATTTTATAACCTTGGAATTTTGCCAACTGATCGGGTCATGGAAGTTTCGCGACCAGATTTAGTCGGCCAGTATATTGGCGAGACGGAAGCAAAGACCAGTAAGGTTCTGCGCAATGCGATGGGCGGCGTTCTTTTCGTCGATGAAGCTTACCAGTTGACTAAGGCCGGTGATAGTAAGGACTTTGGTAAAGAAGCTGTTGAGACCTTCATCACGGCTTTAGAGAATGATCGTGATCAGTTTGTCGCTATTTTTGCGGGTTACACTGATGATATGGATAAATTCTTGGCCGCTAATGAGGGATTGCGTTCTCGAGTGCCGTTGAAACTCGAGTTTGAAAATTACACCCCAGAAGAGGTTGCCCAAATCGTGACGAACATCGTTACGAAAAATTGGACCGTCAATGTTGTCCTACTTAAGAGTGTTGTTGCCAGTCTCTACAAGAAATTACCGGAGAATGAACGCAGCAATGGCCGCTGGGCACGCAACTTTGCTGAAAAGCTGATTTCACAGCACAAGCTGTGGTTAGGAAAGCAAGATGTCGAATTAGCTGGGTTTGATGTCAAAAAGATTCAAGACGATTTGCTACTTGAAAGTGTGACGTGGTGAGTTGTTGCTAGTGCCGGTCTGCACGTGCTTGTAGCTTTAAGGGCATCCGGCATGCACTCGGGGCATCGATAGATTACCTTGCTGGCTTTTGGCTTCAGCGCTTAAAGCACAGTCAGGTGGTCTTGTCGATGTCCTTTTAATGTGACGTGAAAAAGGGGGGCTACGCTCTCGGTATTGGATTCCGCCAATACTGAGAGTGTAGCCCCCTTTTCTTACTTTTTCCGTGTATTATATTGCGGTAGTCGCTATCTTAGGCAGTGTATTGGGCGATTGTGAAATCACAAGATTGGCATGGCCATTTGATCGTGCTGGAAGTCTGGGTTTTGTGCGCCATAAAAAGCTGATTGTAGGGCTTGTCCGATTTTTCTGTACCGACTGCATCGATCAATCGGCCAATAGCTGTAAACCAGTGTGGAGAAAGCTTTCATTCTATTTTGAATTGAAGACTACCTGGTATTAACGGCTGTAATGGCAAGCATGATATCCAGTTGTTCATCGTCGACACGGTTTTTTAAAGCATAAATCTTCAGGTCAATAAGCCGCACTAAAACGCATGCCATGCCAGGCACTTTTTGTGCGTTTTTTTGGCAATTTCTGTGATTGATACAATGCATTATGCTTGAAAACCAATTATTGAATAGTTTTTTTACAGATTTAAAGCGTTATCCAATGATGGCCGGTGCTATGATGACAATGGAATCATTCTAAAATGGTCTCAGCAAAGGAGGTAGTGAGATGAAAGTCGTGATCTTCTCGACTTGTATCGTTGACCTGTTCTTTCCCAACGTGGGTCAAGCGATGGTTGAGGTATTAGAGCGTTTCGGCTGCGAAACCGCAATGCCGGTCAAACAGATCTGTTGCGGCCAGCCGACATACAATAGTGGGTACATCAAAGAGACACACAAGGTGCTACGCAACGAGGTCGACGCCTTGCTCAGCGTCGATGCCGATTATATCGTCGGCCCGGCCGGCTCGTGCGTGAACATGCTACGGGAATATTCGACGCTGCTCAAAGACGATCCTGAATACAAGGCCAAGGCTGAGACGCTGGCCGGCAAGACCTGGGAGTTTTCCGCCTTTTTGTACCGTGTGTTAGGGGTGTTAGACGCAGGGGCCAAGCTGGAGGAGACGGCGACATATCACCGGTCGTGCCACATGACCCGCCTGTTAGGCGAGCGCACCAGCCCGTTTGTGTTGTTGGATCATGTTGCGGGGCTGGATCTGGTGCCGTTGCCGCATCTGGAAAACTGCTGCGGCTTCGGGGGGCTGTTTTCCGTTAAGGAACCTGAGATCTCCAAGCAGATGGTCGATGAAAAAGTCAACGACGTGCTCTCGACCAACGCCAGCGTCTTGATCTCCGCTGATCCGGCGTGTTTGATGAACATCGCCGGGCGCTTCAACCGGCGTGGCGAAAAGATCAAGATCATGCACATCGCCGAGGTGCTCAACCACAACGTCGACCCTGCGCGGATCGCTTATGTACCTGAGGATCAGCGCGCTGAGTTGTATGCCAACGGCTATAACCAAGGCTTCACCCAAAGTCCTGTGCAAAAGGAGGTGGGCGCATGACGCTGAAGACAACCGACGCCCCATTTTTGACGCGCCTGAAGGAATCTGAACAAGACACATTCATGCAGCAAAGCGTCGCCAAGGCCCAAGACGCCCAGTGGGACAAGCGGACCGCCGCGCGCAACGAGCTCGGCCATTGGGAAGAATGGCGAAAGCTAGGCGAGCAGATTCGCCAACACGTGATCAAATACTTACCCGATTACCTCGAAGAATTCGCTGACAACGTGGAAAAACGTGGCGGGACGGTGCATTTTGCCCGCACCGATGAAGAAGCCGCGGCTTACGTCAAGCAGTTGGCGATCGATAACGACGTCCATCATGTCGTGAAGTCCAAGTCGATGGTCACCACCGAAATCGATCTGGACAAGACCCTGCTTGAAATCGACGGCATGCACCTGATGGAAACCGACCTGGCGGAATTCATCTTGGAAGAAGACGATTGGGACGAACCGACGCATATCGTGTTTCCGACGCTGCACAAAAACCGCGATCAGATCCAGAAGATTTTTCAAAAGCTCGGCTATGACGGCGACAATGATCCCCAACACATGGCGCGCTTTGCCCGGAGCTATCTGCGTGAGACGTTTTTGCACGCCGACATGGGCATCACCGGCTGCAACTTCGCGGTGGCAGACAGCGGCTTGATCAACCTGGTCACCAACGAAGGCAACGCGGATTTGACCATGGCGGTGCCTAAGATCCAAGTCGTGGTGATGGGCATGGAACGCTTGGTGCCAAGCCTCAAAGAAGCCGAGGTGTTGGACAACATGCTCGCGCGTTCTGCGGTCGGCCAGAAGCTGACGAGTTATTGTTCTTTCTCGGGCCCGCAGATCACAGGTGAAAGCGACGGTCCCGAACAATTCCACGTCGTGATCGTCGACAACGGCCGCAGCAATGCCTTGGGCTCGCCGTTTGAACAGGTACTGCAGTGCATCCGTTGCGGGGCCTGCTTGAACGTCTGCCCGGTATACCGCCACATTGGCGGGCATGGTTACGGGTCGATCTATCCGGGACCGATCGGCGCGGTGTTGTCGCCGGTCCTGGGCGGCTATCAGCAATTTGGCGACCTGCCGTTTGCTTCCAGCCTTTGCGGGGCCTGCACCGAGACCTGTCCCGTGAAGATCCCGCTGCACGAGTTGTTGATCAAACACCGGGAAGTGATGATGAACGAGCGGCACCTAGACCACAGCCTGAACAATGTCATCATGAAAGGCATCGGGGAAGCGACCGCGCATCCGATCATGTTCCGCGGCGCCTTGGCGATGGATCACGCGGGGATGGGCGTCTTGGCCAAAAAGACGCCGACTAGCGTTGAGAACATGTTCAACTACCAAGGCTTCATCAAACACGCGCCGTCGATGGCGGCAGGGTGGACCGACGTGCGGGATTTGCCGCGACCACCGAAGCACGGTGAGAATTTCCGTAGCTGGTTCAAACGCCACGCCGCTGAAAAACAGGGAGGTGCCAGCCATGACTGATAATCGCGAAGCTTTTTTGAACGCGATCGCGGAAAAATCCGGCCGGCCGCGTCACCAGCTGGAAGCACATCCGTTCGAGCCGATCAATGACCTGCCGGAAACAACCTTGGCGGACAAGACCCCGGAAGAATTGCTGGCTTTGGCCAAGACCAACAGCGAAGCCGTTCATGTCACCTTCGACCAGACGACGCTTGCCGGCTTGCCGGCAAAGCTGACGGCGTTTTTGCAGGCCAAGCAGGCGCAATCGGTGATCTTGCCGCAGACTGAAGCTTTCGACGCCTTACCGCTGGCCGACTGGCAGGCAGCCTTGACGCCTTCGCCAACCTATTGGCAGGTTGGGGCCAGCCGTGAGGTCAACTTGGCTACCGCCCAGGCGGCAGACGCGGCGATTGGCATGGCGGACTTTTTGCTCGCGGAATCCGGCACGATCACGGTGGCGACACAACCGGGGCAAGGGCGGGCGTTTCATTTTCTGCCGACCCATTACCTCAGTATCATCCCCCAAAGCCGGATCGTGGCGCGTAGCCGCCAGGCGATGAATTGGTACGATACCCAGCTCAAGAGTGGCAATCTGACCACGTCAAACATCAACTTCATCACCGGCCCGTCGAATTCCGGCGATATCGAGATGGTGCTGGTGGTCGGGGTCCACGGACCGTTGGATATGACGTATTTAGTCGTGGCGGACTTATAGAACTTAGCCATGGCTAAATACTAAGAATTCCTATTATTCTTGCAGAAGATTTGGTTGATTCCCTTGAACTGTTTTCAAAATTAAGGTATAGCTAAGTTGACTCAGAGATGAACTGAACAGATAAGTGAGGGAAATCGAATGCAGTTAACTTATGAACCTGTATCATCAATGCCACGGCGTAACGCCGCGTTGAAGATCTACCGCGGGGCGCTAGATTACTTCCGCGAAACCAACCAGCCGTTGCCGACGAGCGGTACCGTCCAAACAGATCGCCACCGTATGCCCGAAAACGACAGCATGCAAGACAAGCATTATGAGCTGATCGTCGTGGGCGGCAAGCCGATCGGCGTGGTCGATGTGGTGTGCAACGACCCTGATACCAATACCATCACCTTACAGCTGTTGCTCGTCACGCGCACGGCGCGCCATCACGGCTACGGTGAAGCGGTGGTCGCCCACCTGCGCAAAGTGTTTGGCGGCCGATCTTGGCGCTGGCTACAAGTGGTCGTGGTGAACGCTGATCCCAAACGCTTGGCTTTCTGGGAAAACCAGGGGTTTGACGTGGTCAGCCAACGCCGCGTCGCGTTGGCGTCAGGGGATTGGCAGAAGCGAACGGTCTTGCGGTTAGCACTGTAAGACAACAACAGGCGGAGAGAACGTTATCGATAGATAGCGATTCTCTCCGCCTGTTTTGGTTTAGTCAGCCGTCAAGGTCTTGGGTTCCGGCCAAGCGAGATGGCCAATGATCGCGATCGCCAAGAAAACGACTGCCACGGCGCAAACGCCGGACCAGCCCCAGCGGCTCCAGGCCCAAGTGGCGCTGAGCGTGCCCAGCGAGCCGCCGAGGAAGTAGCTGAACATGAACACCGAGTTATTGCGACTGTTCGTGTCGCGGCCGAGGGATTGAACGATGGCTTGGTTGGAGACTTGCCCGAACTGGGTGCCCAGATCCAACACCACGATCCCGACGATCAGGCCAACCAACGCGTGCCCGAAGAACCAAAACACCAAGAAGGCCAGGGTGGAAAACCCGATGCCCATGCCAATCGTCAGCCGCGGTGAATACCGGTCGACCAGTCGGCCGATGACGGAAGCAAACAAGATCCCGGTGATGCCAAGCAGCCCCATCGCCCCGGCGGCGGTGCTACCAAGATGAAACTGCGCGGCCAGGTAAAAGGCAAGTGTCGCCCATAAGACGTTGGAAGCGCCGAACAAGGCGAAGCCGTTGATCGCGGCGCCTTGCAGATGCTTTTGGCTGGCCAGCAGATGTGGCAGGCTGGCCAACACCGCGAGGTAAGAACGGTCGACATGGCCGCGGAAGTCTTGGGGTAAAGCGTGGTGCAACACGATCAGCAAGATCACCAAGGCGATGGCGGCAAACAGGTAGACGTTTTGCCAGGCCATCACGCCAGCAATCAGTCCGGCGATGGCCCGGGACAACAGGATCCCGGTCAGCAGACCGCTTAAGACGTTGCCCAACACGGCACCGGTGCGGATCCCGCGGGTCAACGCCGCGGTGAAGGGGATGATCATCTGCGGCGCCACCGACGTGATCCCGATCAGCAGCGACGCCACCCCGAAGACCCAGACGTTAGGGGCCAGATAAGCGGCAATCAAGGCAAACACCGCCAAGACGACCATCACTTGAATGAGGTGATTGCGGTCGAATTTGTCGCCAAGCGGCACGAGAAAAAGCAGCCCGAGCGCGTAGCCCAGCTGGGTGAGCATCGCCACGGCGCCAACGGTGGCCTTGGAAACGGCAAACGTGGTCGCGATCAGCGGCTCCAGCGGCTGGATATAATTGAGGTTGGCGACGACCACCGCCGCAGCGATAGCCATCAGAAGTACTTTTGATTTAGATAAGGTCGATTGCAAAAGTTAGTCCTTTCTGTTGACGAGACAGCAGACAGCTGTCGTCTTGCGAAAAGGACTTTCACACCGTATGATCAACCAGTGGCGCAGTGCAGGGTACATGGCCGGCTTTCCTCCCCTCAAGAAGCGCGAGTTCCATTCTAGCTTAGCACAGATCCGATTTACAGAAAATCAGCATTGTTGTGAGCTGCCAATTTACTTGTGGTGAGGCGTGGCGTGATTGACATTGATTGTAAGCTCTCACATAATGGATCTGTGAATGAGGAGATGATGGCGATGCGCTACTACAACATGCCTTCTAATGATATCAGAGTCAACCTGGCGACTGAGCAGTATCTGTTGCAACAAGATTTCGACGAGCCACTGGTTTTGTTTTATATTCAAAAGCCTTGCATCATTATCGGCCGCAATCAGAATCCGCTAGAAGAAATCGATGTGCCATACGTGCGCCAGCATCAGATCACGCTGACCAGACGGCTGTCTGGCGGCGGCGCCGTGTATGATGATCTGGGTAACGTCAGCTTTAGCTTCGTGACCCCGGCGACGCAACAAGACTTTGGCAACTTTAAGGCGTTTACCGCACCGATCCTAGACGCCTTACACGCGATGGGCGCGACTGGGGCGACGGTCAGTGGGCGCAACGATTTGATGATCGATGGCAAGAAATTTTCCGGCAACGCGATGTACAAAAAGCGCGGCAAGCTGTTTTCACACGGGACGTTGATGCTTGATGTGGATCTTAACGTGTTGCCGCAGGCGCTACATGTTGCCAAAGATAAGATCGAATCCAAAGGAACCCGATCGGTGCGCAGCCATGTGACCAACCTGCGGCCATATCTGGCGCCGCAGTATCAGCACCTGACGACGCCGGCTTTTCGCGATGAATTGGTGCGGCGGTTGTTTGGGGTGGTTGACCTGGCGGCGATTGCGGATAAGCAGCTACACCTGAGCGCCGCAGACAACGCCGCGATCGCTAAGCTCGTGGCTGAAACTTACGGCAACGACCAATGGATCTTCGGCCAGACGCCGCCGTATACGATCCAACGGCGCCGCCGGTATCCGGCGGTGGGCATCGTTGACGCGCGGATCCAAGTGGTTCAAGGTAAGATCACCGGCGTCCATTTTTACGGTGATTATTTTGGCGAGCGCGATTCTGCCGAGCTGGCAATGCGGCTGCTGGGCCGAAACTACCGACGCGACGCCATTGAAGACGCGGTGGCAGATATCGATGTAGGCCAATATTTCAGCCACCTCGACCGGGCGACCTTTGTCGATCTCATGGTGGATTAGACCGTAAAAAAAGTGGCTGCGACATAAAGCGGTTTTAGCATAGCGTAGAAGGGTCATGCCGAGTAAATCGCAAACTTTGCGATTTTGCTTGGCATGGCCCTTCTACGTAAATGCGGTGCTTTATGGCGCGTACATATCTGTAATCATCGTGGTTATTTCGTCAACTTTAATTTTGTCTTGGTCCTTTTTGCGTGCTCACGCCAGCATCGCGGTGACCTGCCGGTTAAGGGTTTTCGCGTTGGCTTGAATATCTGTGGCGGCGAAGATTTCAGACACCAAGGCGACGCCGGCGATGCCGGTGTCGCGCAGTTGCATGAGGTTTCCAGGATGGATGCCGCCGATCGCCACTGTCGGGATCGTGACCGCGGCGGTGATTGCCTGTAGCGTCGCCAGCGGAACGTCGACGGCGTCTGGCTTGGTCGCGGTGGCAAACACGGCGCCGACGCCCAGATAATCGGCCCCGGCGGCTTGGGCCTGGACGGCTTCCGGGACGGTTTGTGCAGAGACGCCAAGGATCTTGTCGGGTCCGATCAGCCGGCGGACGGAAGCAGCATCGCGATCGTCTTGGCCGACATGGACGCCGTCAGCGTCGACGGCCAAGGCGACTTCGACGTTGTCATCGATGATGAACGGCACGTGGGCGGCCTGACACAATGGCTTGATCCGCCGGGCTTCTTGAATAAAAGCCTCGGTAGTCAGGTTTTTTTCACGCAACTGTAACATCGTCACGCCGCCAGCGAGGGCTTGTTGGACGCAGGCCTCAAGCGTGCGCCCGTTAAGCCAGTGACGATCGGTGACGGCATATAACTTAAGCGCTTCTTTTAACAAGATTTCTTCGCCTCCAATTGACGATCAAAGTCAGCCCTGCGACCAACACGATGGTCGGGATCGTGCTTCCCAGCACGGTGACATGGGCCAAAAACAAGCGGTACAACGCGACGCCAAGCGCCCACAGCGCGAGGTTAGGCCAGTCAAAACCGGCGGTGGCGCGTTGGTGCAAGGCCGCGCAGATGATTTGAATCACGGCTAGCGGGACGAACACCGCCGAGATCCAATAAAGAAAATTCGCATAGGCCGACTGCGGCACAAACACCGCCACGGCTGTGCCCAGTGCCGTCACCAGCAGCGCCAACCATTTGGCGGGCAACTTGGTGAGCAATGCCGCGCTGACGCCGGCGGAGTACACATCCAAAAACGTCGTGGTGATCGTGGACAAAATAATCACAACCAGCGCCACGATCCCAAGACCGAAGCCACGCATCAGCCCGGCGATCGCGGTTTGGCCGGTGATCAGCGTCCCAAACAACCCAATGGCAAACATCCAAGAGCTGGTCAAGTTGTAGACCCAGACGCTGACCGTGTTGGCGCGCAACGGTTTGGCGGCCTGGCTGGTGTAATCGGCGATCAGTGGCAACCAAGACAGCGGCATCGCGATGGCCAGTTCCAAAGCCGCCCCGAAGCTCAGGTGGCCGGTCGGCGCGGGGATGCTGCCGTGGGTGAGGTAGCGCACGCTTAAGTAAACCACGGCAAGACACAGCGCGATGGCTGCAATCGTGTTCCAGCGGCCGAGGTCTTGCAACCCGATCAGCAACCACAAGGCGATGATGATGCCGATCACGACTGCCCAAAAGCCTAGGCTGATCGGCCAAAACACTTGCGCGGCCTGGGCGCCGGCAAAAATCATGACGGCGGTCCAGCCGAGCAACTGCAGGGTGTTCAAGGCGGCAAACCATTGCGACCCGTGGGTGCCAAAGGCGCTGGCGGTGGTCGCCATCGCCGGCAATCCGCTGGCGGCGCCGATCCGCCCGCAGCCATACATCAACAAACCGCCAATCAAGTGGCCGAGGATGATCGCGGCCAGACCGCGGGCGATGCCCAGCGGTGCAAACAGCGTCCCGGAAAGGATCTCCGCGAGACTGATCGCCGCACCAAACCACAAGAAGGCGTTGTCGCGGGTACTAGTCTTCATAAGCGTCCTCCGGATAAGCCCAGTGGTTCAGCGGTCCGTGGCCGTGACCGACAACAATGCCGTCACGAATAGCGGCTTCGACATACGTCTTACCGGTGCGGATCGCGCTGGCTAACGGGCGCCCTTTGGCCAACTCCGCGGTGATGCAGGCCGATAAGGTGTCGCCGGTGCCATGGGTGCGTACCGTGTCGATGCGGGTAGCCGGCATCCAAAAGTCGCTGCCATCTGCCAACAAAACGTAATCGCTGGCAGAATCGTCGTCGCTGAGATGGCCGCCTTTGACGATCACGTTTTTGGCCCCGAAGGTCAACAACGTGTGGGCGGCTTTTT
This sequence comes from Lacticaseibacillus boliensis, assembly GCF_054784775.1. NCBI lineage: Bacteria > Bacillati > Bacillota > Bacilli > Lactobacillales > Lactobacillaceae > Lacticaseibacillus > Lacticaseibacillus boliensis. Next base: position 25,298 of record NZ_BAAIHN010000009.1, on the reverse strand, counting down.
TCATCGACTGGCGGTCGGTGATGGCCGTGTCGGTGAGCTTCTCGGCTTCTGGCAGGTTAGGGGTCACCAAGGTCGCCAGCGGAAACAGCTCCGAGCGAACGACGGCGATGGCGTCTTCGGTCAAAAGCGAGGCGCCACCTTTGGCAATCATCACCGGGTCGACGGTCAAGGGCCCGAAGTCATAACGTTTGAGGTTGGCCACGACGGCACGCACGGTGGGGATGTCTGCGAGCATGCCGGTTTTGCATGCGCGTATAGCCAGATCTGCCGCCAGTGACGCAAACTGGGCATCGATCATCGCCGGCGGCAAGGCCAGCGAATCCTGAACGCCGAGTGTGTTTTGCGCGGTGATGGCGACGAGAACGGTCGTGGCAAAAACATGTCGCGATTGGATTGTTTTCAGATCTGCCTGCATGCCGGCACCGCCGCCAGAATCAGAACCGGCGATCGATAACGCCTGAGGAAACTGAGTTAAAGACATGGCTACCCTCCTATGCGCGCTTGGCTTCTTCGTAGCGAGCCGCGGTGGTGAGGGTCTCGACATCAAGCTTGGCGAGCACATCCATCAAGTTGGCAGCAAAGGTCCCGGCCTGTGTCGCTTCCAGCGGCTCTGCGGCCAACTCGCCGGCAACACCCAAGGTCGTCGCGCCCATCAAGGCCGCTTCGAAGGTATCTGTGGTCAGGCCAGCATAGGCGCCGATGATACTCGACAGCAGGTCGCCTGATCCGACCACAGCGGGCAGCAGTGCGGTTTGGTTGAAGACAGACGCCAGGTCGTTGCCGGAAGCGATGGCGTCGATCTTGCCGCTGACCACCACGGTGCAGTCATAGCGTTGCGCGCACCGCTGGGCCAGGTCTGCCGGCGCTGCCGTCGCAGACAGCGCGTCGATGCCCTTGGCTTCGGCTTCGACGCCGGCCAAAAAGGCGATCTCACCGGCGTTGCCACGGATGACACTGATCGGATAGTCGTTCAGCAACAGCTTGGCGGCGCGGGCACGGTAGCCGGTGGCACCGACGGCCACCGGATCCAAAACGATCGGTTTGTTCTTATCTGTGGCGGCTTTGGCAAGCGCCAAGATCAATGGCATGTCGCCTTCGTTGACGGTTCCGAGGTTGATGACCAAGGCGTTGGCCGGGGCCATCAAGTCTTCGGCTTCATCTTTGGCCAGCGTCATGATGGGGCTAGCCCCCAAGGCGTTGAGGCCGTTGGCGACAAACCCCGGGGTAACGAAGTTGGCGTAGTTGACGACGAGTGGATGCTTGGTTTGCAGTTGCGCGAGTAATTCTAAATCCATGTTATTTTCCTCCTGATCGCAAAAAAGACGCCGCGAAGAGTCGCGGCGCCAATGATTTTGGCGACACTTCCCTACGCAAGTACTAACTTACAGGTTCGAAGGGACCACGCAGCACATGCGTATCTCGGCCGCTAATGGCGGCGCCCCTAGTGTCAATTCATTAATATACTTGTAGCTTAGCAGATATCCTTTGAAAATGAAAGCGGTTGGCGGGTGTTTGGTCGCGGCTTCTCTAATGAGGCAAGCGGGTGCCGCTGCATTTTTTTGTATCATAGCGGCAAGTGGTGGTATAGTGCCATTAGAGTACTGGAGGGATGGCAATGGTTACGCTTGCAGACGTGGCAAAAAAGGCGAATGTTTCTAAAATGACGGTATCACGGGTGATCAACCATCCAGAGCAGGTCACCAAGGCGTTACAGGAATTGGTTTATGCCGCTATGGCGGCGCTTGATTACCATCCCAATGTGGCGGCCAAGGCGCTGGCCAATAACCGCACCCAGGTCGTCAAGTTCTTGATCCTCGAAGACATCGACACGACAGAACCGTATTACATGACGCTGTTGTTTGGCATCGCTAAGGGCTTGGACACGCAACAATACGCGATGCAGTTGATCACGAACAGGGAGTTCAAGCGCGACGATGCTGATGGGTATATCATCACCGGGATGCGCGGCAGCGACTACGCGTGGATCGAGACGCTCGCCAAGCCGGTGGTGTTATTTGGTGAAAACAGCAATGGTTGTGATTTTGTCGACGTGAACAATAAACTGGGTACTGAGATGGCGACGCAAGCGGCGATCGATCAAGGCTTCACCAACATCGTCTTTATTGGCATCGACGTGAAGGAACCGTTCGAATTCTCACGCGAAGCCGGTTATATCAACACCTTACAAAGTGCCGGCCAGATCCCTCAGGTACACCGGTTGCGCAATCATAGTCACATCTCAGAACAGTTTGTGACGGATCATTGGGATGATTTTCCAACCAACACGACGTTTATCTGTGCCTCAGATCGCCTGGCGTTAGGCGTGGTGCGGGCGATCGGGCGTTGTGGCGGGATGATTCCGGAAGACTATGGCGTGGTCGGTTTCGACGGTGTGTTTTTGGATCAAGTCTCCAATCCGCAACTCTCGACGGTCAAGTCGCCGGTCGCCCATCTCGGCCAGCTGGTTGCGCAGATGTTGCTCAACAAGATCCAACAAGACGGTGCCCCGCAAGGTGAGTTGTTGGTGACCCCGGAACTGGTTTTGCGCCGGACCATGCGGTGATCTTGTTACCGCTAACAGCCTCGTGTGGCTTGCGCGGCCTCTTGTGAGCGGTTACGCTTGAGAAAAACCAGAAGAGGTGCGCGATGTTAAAAGGAATGATTTTTGATTTAGACGGGGTGCTGACGGATTCAGCGGCATATCACTTGCAGGCGTGGCGAGAGCTGGCGACCCGCCTGCAGATCACGCTTCCGCCAGAGGCTAACGATGCCTTGCGCGGGCGTTCGCGCGCAGATTCACTGGCGTTGATCTTGCGCTATGGCCATCAAGAAACACGCTACACGGAAGCTGAAAAAGCCGCCTTGGCCGAGTCAAAAAACACCGCGTATCAGCAATTGATCCAGGCGATGACGCCGGCGGATATTTTGCCTGGCATCACGACGTTGCTCGATGCCGCCAAGCAGGCAGGGTTGCGTTTGGCGATCGCCAGCGCTTCGCGTAATGCGCCGACGATCCTGGCGCAACTGGATCTGCGCCGGTATTTTGACGGCATCGTCGATCCGGCTACGCTTCACCGCGGCAAGCCTGACCCTGAGATCTTCGTAAAGGCCGCCGCCACCATCGACCTGCCTAATACCGCCGTGATGAGCTTTGAAGACGCGTCTGCCGGGGTCGCGGCGATCAAAGCGGCCGGCCAGTTCGCCGTCGGGATCGGGGATCCGCAAGTGCTGGCCCAAGCAGACGTTGTCGTGCCCACGACGGCTGCGTTGAATTATCAGCAGCTGGCCGCGGCGTTTGCCCGGACAAATTCGTAATCGGTGCATAAGAAGAGACCCTCGTCGCAAAACCGTCATGGCTTTCGCGGCGAGGGTCTTTGGCTGCTCTTAGTGGCTGTTGGTGAAGTTGGTCTTGATCCAATCGAGCAGTGGCGTGTTGAGGTAATACAGGGGCACCAGCAGGCAAGAAGTCAAGACGATCAATAACAACGGACTGACCCAGACGCCGATGCAAAGGCCGACCAAGGCAATGATCGCGTTGGCGAGCAGCATCATTTTGTGGTTGGCCAGGCCACCGATGGCTAGGCGCCAATAGTCGCTGGTCTTGAAGGTAAAAGCAGAAGCAATCAGCCAGACAGTCAGCAGCAAGATAGCCACAAATAGGCCGATCAGCATCAACGCCGGGAGTAAAAAGTATAACCAGCGCGGGCCGGCGGTCAGTTCGACGCGGCTGTATAACATTAATGGCAGCGTGAAGACCCACACCGGCAACCAGATCCTCAGGCCTTCTTTGAAGTTACGCCGCATGAAGCGCCAGGCGTGGCGATACAAGCCGGGCGTTTTGGTCCGGGCGTATTCCCCGACGGCGGCTAAGGCGGCGATTGCCGCAGGCCCGAGCGGCAGCAGACACAGCCACCATAGCCCGATCGCGAAAAAGCTGGGCTTCAAAAACAAGATGGTCAGCAACAATGGCAAGCAGACCGTGATCATAAACGCACCGATAATCGTGACGGGATAGAGTAAATCGACGATGCCTTGAGAAATTTGAGTGGTGCGCGTTTTTCTTGCCATAAAGGTCTCCTTTGATGTCAGAATATTCATTTGTGAGAATGCTCGGCAGACGATAACCGCGCTCTAACGTTGAAGATTATAGGTATATAATATCAGATTCACGCCTAAGCGTGGGCGGTTTTATACTGATCTGCATTCTGATACCGGTAACAGCCGATTTAACAACGGTTTGGGCTTGCGCGACGTGCCTCGTCTCGATATGATACTCATGTAAGCGTTTCAAATAAGGAGGGCGAAAAGGATGACAGGAACTAAACACAAGCTTGTGAAAAGTCTAGTTGCAGGGGCAGCATTACTCGGTAGCGTGATGGCATTGAGCGCCTGCTCAAGTGGCTCGTCAAGCAGCTCAGGCACAACGACCGTCGATTTTTATAACATGAAGGTCGAATTCAAAGATGGGTTGAACAAGGCAGCCGCCGAGTACAACAAGACGCACAAGAACGTGAAGATCAAGGTAACCAGTGTTGGTGGTGGGACAGACTATCAAACTTCTTTGAAGGCGAAGATGCAATCCGGCAAGACGCCAGATGTTTTCGCGGTCGAAGGCCCGCAACAGTTGCAGACCTATAAGAAGTACTTAGCCGATGTTTCTTCCGGCAAGGCGATCGACAAAGCCTTACCGGGAACGCTAAACACGGTGAAGTCTGGCAGCCAAGTGCTTGGCTACCCAGTCTTGCAAGAAAGCATCGGGATCGTTTATAACAAGGCCATCTTCCAAAAGGCCGGGATCGATCCTGCTAAGATCACCGACCAAGCTTCTTATCAAGCCGCGTTGAAGACGTTGAACGACAAGAAGTCAGAACTCGGTATCGAAGCACCAACCGCCTTCCCAATGAAGGAAGGCTGGGTCATCGGCCAACACGCGGCCGATCCGTTCCTGTCACAAGAATTTGACGGTTCTGTCACCAAGGCTTACAACGCCAAGACGATCAGCTGGAAGAACAGCAACTACTTCAAGCAATATATCGATGCAACCGTTAAGTACAGTGCGCAACCGGTTCAAAGCATGGATTACTCCACGCAAATCGAAAAGCTTTTCTCGACCGGCAAAGTGGCGATGGCAGAGCAAGGTTCTTGGGTCTATCCAACCATCGAATCTGTTGACAAGAAGTTGGCTGCCAACATCGGCATCATTCCAATCCCAGTCAACGAAAAGAGCGCCGGTAAGCTTTCTGCAGGCGTGACCCAGTGGTGGGCTGTCAACAAGCAAGCCGATCCTAAGACCAAAAAGGCAGCCATGGCCTTCATGGACTGGTTATTCACCTCGAAGACCGGCAAGAAGTACTACATGAACCTCAAGGTCGTACCGGCTTACAAGGGCTTCAGTAATAGTGACCTGTCTGATCCATTGAGCAAAGACACCTTGGCATACATCAACAAAGGCGATACCCAAGGCTTAGTCTTCGGTGGTTTCGCAACCGACTGGGGCATGAATAACATGGCCAGTGAGTTGCAGAAATACGTTGCTGGCAAGGAAAGTTGGAACCAGGCAATCAACAATTCTAAGACGGCTTGGAAGACAGCACGCGCTGGACAATAACACGACAATCAGTGAGGAGAAGGGTAGCCAATACGCTTCTCCTTGTTTTTATCAACAAGCAATCTGCGCGGGGTGACCCGCGTCTGCAATTATTCATATTCGTCACTAGGGGGTAATATGATGTCCCAGAAAAAGACATGGTTCTATCTGTTCTCGGCGCCGGTGCTGATCGCGCTGTTTCTCGTGGTGATCCTACCGTTCCTCTACGGGGTCTATTATTCGTTCACCAGCTGGGATGGCGTCTCAACGAGTGGTTTTGTCGGCATTCAAAACTATATCTCTGCGTTCAAAGACCCGGGCTATCTCGCCTCGCTGTGGTTTACCATCAAGTTCTCGGTGGTGTCGATCGTTTTGATCAACATCATCGGGCTGGGCCTGGCGGTGTTGGTCACCAACAAGTTCAAAGGCGCCAACATCTTGCGGACGATCTTCTTCATGCCGAACTTGATCGGTGGCCTGATCCTCGGGTTCATCTGGCAGTTCATCTTCGTTGAAGCCTTTTCCGCATTCGGCAAGTTGACCGGCATCGGTGGGCTTGGCAACTGGTTGGCGACCACGAACACCGGTTTTTGGGCGCTGGTCATCGTCATGGTTTGGCAGTATTCCGGCTACATCATGGTGATCTACATCTCTTATCTGCAAGGGATCGACCAGTCGTTGATGGAAGCCGCTGATCTTGATGGCGCGACGTCGATGCAAAAATTCTGGCGGATCAAGTTCCCGTTGATCATGCCGGGATTTACGGTGTCGCTGTTCATGACGCTGTCCAACTGCTTCAAGCTTTACGATCAGAACCTGTCGTTGACCGCCGGGGGCCCTTACAACTCGACGCAGATGGTGGCGATGAACATTTATAACACCGCCTTTTCCATGAATAAGATGGGTTATGCGCAGGCCAAGGCCGTTATCTTCTTCGTCTTCGTGGCGATCATCTCCTTGACCCAAGTCTACCTCACCTCTAGAAAGGAGATCGAAGCCTGATGCAACAAGAGAAGAAAACTAAAAAAACCTTGATGATCATCTTCGGCTGCTTGCTAGGATTGGTGTGGATCTCACCGTTTTATCTGATGTTGACCAATTCCTTCAAGACCAAGCGGGAGCTGTTCAACGACACCTTGGGCTTGCCTAAGTCCTTGAATTTTGACAACTATGTGAACTCGGCCAAAGATCTCAACATTGTCAGCACCTTCTTGAACTCGCTGGTAATCACGCTGGTGTCCGTATTGATCATCATCGTGTTTTCCAGCATGGCAGCATATGCGATTCAACGGACAAAGAGCAAACTCAGTGGCGTCTTTTACATGATGTTTGTCGCGGCGATGTTGATCCCGTTCCAGTCGGTCATGATCCCGTTGGTATCGATCTTCGGACGCGTTAACATGCTCAACCGGCCTGGTTTGGTCTTCATGTACCTGGGCTTTGGGGCCAGCATGTCGATCTTCTTGTATGTCGGCGCGATGAAAGGCATCCCGCAGGCCTTAGACGAGGCCGCCATCATCGACGGGGCCAGTCGCTGGCAGATCTTCACCAAGGTGATGTTTCCGATGTTGCAGCCGACGACGGTCACCGTCGCGTTGCTGAACGTGATGTGGATCTGGAACGATTACCTGCTGCCGAGCTTGGTCATCAACCGGCCTGGATCGCAGACCATTCCACTGACCATGTTTGATTTCTTCGGTCAGTTTACCAAGCAGTGGCACCTGGCCATGGCCGGCTTGACGATCGCGATCATTCCAGTGATCATTTTCTACTTTGTGATGCAAAAGCAGATCATTGCAGGGGTCTCTGAAGGGGCGGTCAAGTAAGCCCGAGCAGAAGTGGATGGCTCACATCCACAAGCAGTTAGGTAAGTTGGAGGAAGGATTATGACGAAGCGACTATTTGATATCGATCCGTGGGTGTTAGCAACCAATGCGTTGGCGACAACGGACAAGCGGCTCCAAGAAAGTCTCACCGCGATCGGTAACGGCTACATGGGGATGCGCGGTAATTTCGAAGAACATTATTCTGGCGACACCCACCGTGGCATTTATCTGGCGGGAGTTTGGTTTCCGGATAAGACGCGCGTTGGGTGGTGGAAAAATGGCTATCCGAAATATTTTGGCAAGGCGATCAACTCACCAGATTTCTTGAGCATTCCGATCAAGATCAACGGTGTCGATATCGACTTGGCCAAGGTGACTTATCATGACTTCCACCTCGCCTTAGACATGCATGATGGGGTGTTGCGGCGAGAATATGTCGTCGAGATGCCAGACGCCACAGTCAAGCTGGCGTTCTCCCGCTTTATGAGCAACGCCGTGCAACAATTGGCGCTGATCCGGGTGCAGGCGACCGTGCTTGCAGGCACCGCGACGATTGTGTTGGCCCCGCAGATCGATGGCGACGTGCACAACGAAGACGCCAATTACGACGAAACGTTCTGGGAACCTGTCGCCGTGGCGGCTAACACGTTGACGATGGCGACCAAGCCGAATCCTTTTGGCACGCCACGTTTCACCGTCACCGAGATGATGCAAAATAAGATCGAAGCGGATGCGCCGGTGACCCGCGCGGCGACCGAGCGCGCCCAAGCGGTGGTGGAGACGCTGACCACGACGCTGAGCGCTGGCCAGAAACTGACGCTGGACAAACAAGTCGCGGTCATCACCAGCCGCGACGTGCCGGCGGGCCAACAAGCGGCGGCAACGGCAGCCATCTTAGACGCCGCTGCCGGCCAAGCGTTTGAAGCTCACTTGGCGGCCCATCAGGCAGTTTGGGCCAAGCGCTGGGCGCAAAGCGACGTGCAGATCGACGGAGATCCCGAGGCCCAACAAGGCATCCGCTTCAACATCTTGCAGCTGTTCATGACCTATTATGGCGAAGACGCGCGGTTGAACGTCGGGCCTAAAGGCTTTACCGGCGAGAAATACGGCGGCGCCACGTATTGGGACACGGAAGCCTACATCGTCCCGATGTATCTGGCGACGGCCGCCCCGACAGTGACCCGCAACTTGTTGATGTATCGCTACGATCAGCTGCCAGGCGCCTACCACAACGCCCGCCAGCAAGGGTTGCAAGGCGCCTTGTACCCGATGGTGACCTTCGACGGCATCGAGTGTCACAACGAGTGGGAAATCACCTTCGAAGAAATCCACCGCAACGCCAGCGTGGCCTTTGCCATTTATAACTACACCGATTACACCGGGGACACCGAATACGTGCTGACCAAGGGCATCGATGTGCTGGTGGGCATCGCCCGCTTCTGGGCCGATCGCGTGCACCAGTCAGCGCGTACCGGCCAGTATATGATTCACGGCGTCACCGGCCCCAACGAATACGAAAACAACGTGAACAACAACTGGTACACCAACAAGATGGCGACGTGGTGCCTGCGCTACACCTTGCAGATCTTGCCGCAGGTGACGGCTGACAAAGCCGAAGCCCTCGGTGTTTCTGAGGCGGAAAAGGCGCACTGGCAAGATATCATCGATCACATGTACCTGCCAGAAGACGACAAGCTGGGCATTTTTGTGCAACAAGACGGCTTTTTGGATAAGGCCCTGCGCCCGGCGGCAACGCTGGCGCCTGAAGAGCGGCCGTTGAACCAGCACTGGTCGTGGGACAAGATCTTGCGCTCACCGTTCATCAAACAAGCAGACGTCTTGCAAGGGCTGTACTACCTCAACCAAGAGTTCACGCTGGAAGAAAAGAAGCGCAACTTTGACTTCTACGAGCCGCTGACCGTTCATGAATCTTCGCTGTCGGCTAGCATCCACAGCATTCTCGCCGCCGAGATTGGAGAAGTCGACAAGGCGGTATCGCTGTATCAGCGCACCGCGCGCCTGGATCTGGATAATTACAATAATGACACCGAAGACGGGTTGCACATCACGTCGATGTCAGGCTCGTGGCTGGCGATCGTCCAAGGCTTCGCGGGGATGCGGCACAGCGACGGCCAGCTGAGCTTCAAGCCGTTTTGCCCGCCAAACTGGACCGGCTACCAGTTCAAAATGAGCTTCCGCGGGCGCCTATTGGCCGTGGCGGTCGCGCCTAGCGAGACGACACTGACGGTAGTTTCTGGCCCAGCACTTGATGTCACGGTCGCTGGGCACCAATATCATCTGCTTTCAGGCCAGCCCCAAGCCGTCTGAACGCGGCATAATTGAAACCCGGCGCGGATTTTGGTATACTAGTTTCAGCAAATAAATATTTCATTCGGTTGACGCAAGCTCAAGGTTTTCTCTTTCAGGGGTGTGAAAGAGGATCTTGGCTTGCGTCTTTTTGACTCTTAAAGGAGGACACGCGTTGGAATTTCTCAAAACTTTGGTGCTGATCTTGATCGCGACGACGCTGGTGGGGCATCTGTTTGCCCGGATCGGGATCCCTGCCGTGATCGGGCAGCTATTGGTCGGCATCGTTCTCGGTCCGGCGCTTTTAGGCTGGATCCGCGCCGACGAGTTCACGCATATTTTCTCCGAGCTCGGGGTGATCATCTTGATGTTTATCGCCGGTTTGGAAAGCGACTTGCACCTGTTGAAAAAGTACCTGCGTCCCAGCGTGATGGTGGCGCTGTTGGGGGTGATCGTGCCGGTAGCGGCGATCTATCCTGTCGGGTTGGCGTTTGGACTGACTCAGTTTGAGAGTGTTTTTCTCAGCGTGATCTTTGCCGCCACCTCGGTGTCGATTTCCGTGGCGGTGATGAAAGAACTGCACCTGCTCGATAGCAAAAGCGGGTCGACGGTTTTAGGCGCGGCGGTGGTCGACGACGTGTTGGCGGTGGTGATCTTAAGCATCATGGTCAGCATGCTGGGCAATCCCGCGGCAGGCGCCAGTCAGACGCCGCTGGTCGTGACGTTCCTCGAGCAGGCCGCCTACTTTGTGGCAATTTACTTCGTTGTGCGTTATCTGGCCCCGATCATGGCAAAATTAGGCACGAAGTTGCTGCTGCCGGTCGGGCCCACGCTGATGGCGGTGATCTTATGCACCGGCATGGCGTATATCGCTGATGTGATCGGGTTAAGCGGCGTCGTAGGGGCGTTTTTTGCCGGGATCGCGATCGCCCAGACACCGGTCGCCCATGAAGTCGATCAAAGCATCGAACCGATCGGCTATGCCATCTTCATTCCCGTGTTTTTCGTCAGCATCGGTCTCAACATGTCGCTGGTGGGTATCGAAAAGGATCTGGGCTTGATCCTTTGCCTGACCGTGGTGGCGACGCTGGCGAAGTTGATCGGGGCGGGACTAGGGGCGTATTGGTCGCGCTTCAGCCTGGCGGAGTCATATCTGGTGGGGGCGGGGATGGTGTCGCGTGGTGAGATGGCGCTGATCATCGCCCAGATCGGGTATCAGGCCAAGCTGATCAGCGGGGATTATTATTCCGCAATCATCACGGCGATCATCTTGACCACCTTGTTGGCGCCGTTCATGTTGAAACACGCGGCTAAAAAGGCTTGGCGCCAAGAACCAGACAGTGGATTGGAAGAATAAAAAAAGAACGTGCGGCCGTGAAGGCACACGTTCTTTTTGGCTGGTCGGACTCAGCAAATCAAATGAATAAGCTGGTATTGCGCTGGCGGGCATCGCCCAGGTATGCCGCCACACCGCCGAATTCAATGCCGTCGATGAGCTCTTCTTTTTGCACGCCCATCAGGCCCATGCTCATGGTGCAGGCCACCATTTTGACGCCGGCTTCCTGTGCTTTTTGCAGCATCGTGTCGAGCTGGTCGACGTTGTTTTGACGCATCAGCTTCTTCATCAACCCGCGTCCTGCACCCAGCATGTTGAGCTTAGACAGCGGCAGCTGTTGCGCGGCGTGAGGCAACGCGATATCAAACATTTTGGCCAGGCCGGTTTTGTGGAGCTTGACGCCTGGGCGCTTGATCACGTTCAGTCCCCAGAAGGTGAAGAACATCGTCACTGGCTGCCCCATCGCTGCGGCGCCTTGGGCAATGATCAGGCTGGCGATCGCTTTGTCGAAATCCCCGTCAAAAACGACGATCGTTGTGCCTTCGCCTGGTGTCTGCCCGGTCGAAATCGGTGCAGACTCGGAAACGCTTGTGGCGACGCCTTTTTGAATGGTTGCGACCACCTTGTCGCCTTGGATGGCGTTGGTGACGATCGTGTTGCCGGTCGCCTTGGCCCAAGCGTCGATGTCTTTATAAAAACCAAAATCAGAAGCCGTCACCTTAACCTGTTGGCCAGGGGCCAATTCCGCCATGGTGTTTTTCACCTTGATGATCGGTCCCGGACACTGCAGGCCACACGCATCGAGTTGGATCTGTTCCTCTTGTTGCGGGGCTGGGTCTTGTTGCGGGGTCGGCGCTTCCGTGGTGGTTGTGGGCAATTGGTATTTTGCCGTGCGATAAGTCTTGAGGCCACCATCGAGGTTGACTGCGCGATAGCCCAGCTGAGTCAAGGCGCGAGTGACGTTGTAGCCGCGCAGACCAACGCCACAATAGACATAGATCGGCTGATCTTGGGGCAGCTCACTCACGCGTTGGCGGATCTGGCTTCTTGGAATGTTGACGGCGTGGGGCAGGGCAGGCTCGGCCAACAACTCGTCTGGATTGCGGACGTCCAAGAAAAAGGCGTCGCTGGCGAGCAGCTGATCGACGTCATGCCATTGGATGGTGGCGGTCAAGCCGTCTAGAATGTCTCCGGCCATATAGCCGGCAAAGTTGACCGGGTCTTTTGCAGAGGCATACGGCGGGGCATACGCCACTTCAATGTCAGCCAGTTCAGCGACCTTGGCGTGGAAGCGGATCGCGGTTGAAATGATGTCGATCCGTTTGGTGACGCCTTTGGTGCCCACCGCCTGCGCGCCGAGAATATCACCGTCTGGGGCGAACAAGACCTTGAGGGCGATTGGGGCGGCACCAGGATAATAACCGGCGCTTGAGTTGGGATGGAGGTGGATGGCTTGATAGGAAATTTTTGCAGCTTGGAGTTGGCGTTCGTTGGCGCCGGTCGCAGCTGCGGTGAGGGCAAAAACTTTCGCGACAGAAGTGCCCAGTACCGCCGGATTTTCCCGCTTAAGTCCTGCCAAGTGATCTGCGAGATAGCGTCCTTGGCGGTTGGCCGGGCCGGCCAGCGGGATCGACGCGGTTTGTTTGGTGATGGCATTTTCAACCGTGATCACGTCACCGATCGCGTAAACATCCGGGAGGTTAGTTTCGAAGTGCGAGTCGACCGTAATGAATCCACGGTCGTTGGTCGTGATGCCGGCGTCTTGGGCCAGCTTGGCGTTAGGCTTGACGCCGATGGCCAAGATGACTAGGTCGGTGGTGAGCTGACTGCCATCGGCAAAGCGGAGGGTTTTGCCGTCATCTGCAAACGCCTCCAATTTGGTGTTCAAACGAATGTCGATCCCGTTCATGGCCAGATGTTCGTGTAAGATCTGAGCCATTTCAAAGTCGAGGTTGGGCATGACTTGGGGGCTGGCTTCGACTAAGGTAACCTTAAGACCGCGCTGATGAAGATTTTCGACCATTTCCAAGCCGATGAAGCCGCCGCCGATAACGGTAGCGTGCTTCGGCGTATTAGCGTCGATGGCGGTAGTGATCTGGTCGACATCTGGCACAGTCCGCACGGTGAAGACATTTTTGGCCTCGGCAAGTCCTGGAAACTTAGGCACCATTGGGCTGGCGCCGACGGCCAAAATTAGTTTACTGTAGTGGTCGTGCGTGATTCCGTCGGGCGTTTGCACCGTGATGGTATTGGTGTCTGCGTCGATGGCGGTGACTTGACTCCGCACATGGATCTCGATGTTAAAATCGGCGTGCATGTCCTCAGGGGTCGTTACAAATAAGTTGTCGCGCTCGGCGATCGTCTGGCCAACATAATAAGGCAGGCCGCAGTTGGCAAAAGAGATATACGGTCCGGCTTCGTACATCACGATCTCAGCAGCTTCGTTGAGCCGTCTCAGCCGTGTGGCCACAGATGCGCCGCCAGCGACGCCACCGACAATAAGAATGCGTTCAGGCATGGAAAATTCCCCCTTGTGAAAAGCTGAATTAGCTATGATTCGATTATACCCTATACCCGTATTGTGTCAACGTGTAAAATATTTCCCTTTAAAATAGCTGAAAATGACGTGTTGACTTAAATACCCTTATGAGGTATATTCTTATTAGCAAATTCAGAAGGGGTGTTCACATGACTGTAAAACCAATTAATGACCGTAACTTCGCGCAAGAAACCGATTCAGGCCTGGTAGTGATCGACTTCAATGCCACCTGGTGCCCACCATGCAAAATGATGAACCCGATCGTCGAAAAGCTGTCTGACGAAATGAGCGGCCAAATTGCCTTCAAATCCTTAGACGTGGATCAAAATCAACAAACCGCCGCCCAAATGCAGGTCCAAGGCATTCCAACGTTTATCATCAAAAAAGACGGCCAGATCATCGACCGCCTTGTCGGCTTCCAGCCTGAACCCGTATTTACCGCGCGGTTGCGCAAATACCTCGACTAGGTATGGTATCATGATCTCAAGAACTAGTAGGAGGTCAGCAAAATGGCTTGTGATCCGAAACTGATCAATCGTCTGAAGCGCGCTGAAGGTCAGCTGCGCGGGATTCAGGCAATGATGGCCGAAGGGCGCGATTGTGCTGATGTGGTCACCCAATTAAGCGCGGTAGAGGCCAGCGTCAAACGCGTGATGGGGATGATTATCGCCGAAAACATCACGCAAAAACTGGCAGAACAACCCGACGATGAGTTGAAGTCATCGTTGGCGTTGATTACCAAGCTGTGAGTCCTGTGCAGTGATTTTCAGTTAAGCAAAAGCGCCAGCAGATCGCCTTATCGGCGGTGTGCTGGCGCTTTTTCATGCAGAATTTTCAACGCGTGCCTTTTCGCGAATGGTCCTCATTGTTCGCAAATAGACGGTAATCAGGACGAACACCGACCCGATCCAAGCCAAAGGATTGGCCATTGCGGCACCGGCAAAACCAAGATGGACGATCAAGACCACGCCGGCAAATGCACGCATGGCTAGTTCAAAAAGCCCCGCCACCGTTGGCACCATGGTCATCCCTAACCCCTGCAGGAAACTGCGCATCGTGAACAAGATCGCCAATAACCAGTACATGCTGGCGTTGTAGTGGAAATAAGTCTGCGCCAGCGCGGTCACCGCGGGTTGGTTGGGCCCGAGGAACAAGTTGACCAAGGGCTTGCTGAACAAGATGATCACGATGCCCACGACTGCAGAAACACTGACGTTCAAGAGCAAGGTTTGATGGACCCCGCGACGCAGGCGGCCGTATTCGCGTGCCCCGAGGTTCTGGGCGGCGTAAGTGGCAATCGCCATGCCAAACGAGCTGGCAGGCAAGATGGCTAGCTGATCGATGCGTCCGGCGGCCGTGTATGCGGCCACAGCATCGGTGCCCAAGGTGTTGAGCATGACTTGCAACACCACTGCGCCCAAGGCGATGATCGAAGTGGAAAACCCCATTGGTAAGCCGACCCTGAGGTGATGGCCGATGGTTTGCCAGTCAAATCTTAAGTCGCTGCGATGGATCACCAATAAGGGGACGTGCCTTTTGATAAACAGCCAACACAACAGGATCGAAAACAATTGCGCCAGCACGGTTGCCCAGGCGGCACCGGCCACTCCCCGGTGAAAGGACAAGATGAACAGTAACTCTAAAGCGATGTTGACGACCGTCGCGAGACTCAAAAAAATCAACGGCGTCCGCGAATCTCCCAGCGCCCGCATCATGTTGCCCAATAAGTTGAAGCCCATAGCTGCCCCGAGCCCGATAAAAATCACGCGCATGAAGGCGACGGCCTGATCGATGATCTCACTCGGGGTGCGCATGACGGCTAACAGCGGCCGCGTCAACGTGACAGACATGATCGTCAACACGATCGTTAAGATGAGACTAAGCCAGATGCTGACACCAAAGCTTTTGCGCACGCCTTGTTCATCTTGAGCGCCGAAGGCCTGGGCGGTCAACACCGAGAAGCCTTCAGTAGTGCCTTGCGCAAAACCGATGATCAAGAAGGTGAGGCTGCCGGTTGCCCCAACCGCGGCCAGCGCGTTTTTGCCGATGATCCGGCCGACGATCAATGCATCGGTGAAACTGTACAGTTGTTGAAAGACATTTCCAATCAGTAAGGGGATGGCAAATAACACGACCAACTTCAACGGCTTACCTTTTGTCAATGTGTGCACGCTCATCCCTGCTTCCTATCCGCCCCACAAGTTTCGTGACATTGATTGGTAGCGCATACAAAAACTTACCCTTGATTATAAGCACTTTGGGAGCAAATTGCAGTAAAGATGCGCGTGACATTATGATGACAAATTGTGAGCAAATAAAGAGGCCCGCACGCAGGCGGGTCTCTTCATCTGGGCAAGATCAGTTAGCCAGAAAACCGTGTTCGAGGATGTCGATATAAGTCAGCACCTGGTCGATGATGGGATCGAAGGCGTCGATCGTGATCTCAGGATTCTGGCGAATCATGGCTTTGCTTTGTTCACCAATTAGATTGACCATGGTCAACAGCATGTTGGCGACGGTCGTTGCAGAGACACCTTCGCGCAACGGGAGCCGTTCGATGATCGGAGTCACCAACGTCGGAACCGAAGTGGCGGTCATGTTCGCCCAGATGGCCGCCACCTTGGGCCGCAGACTTTCCGGGAGGTTGCCAGCATCAGCGTAGGCCTGCATGCTCAGCGCGAATTCGTCAGGATACTGCAGCTGCAGGCCGATCTTGTAGCGCAAGGCACGCTGGATCATCTGCTTGAGATCAGCGGCGTCTTGCCACACCGAAAAATCTGCGACGGCGATGATCTGATCATAGGTAGTGCGGACAGTTTCCAAGTAAAGATTGGCCTTGGAGCCAAAATAATTGAAGATCAAGCCTTTGGAAACATCTGCTTCTTGCGCGATCGCATCGGTTTTGGTGTCACGATAACCGTGATGGGCGAACTGGTGCATCGCAACGTTTAGGATACGGGCTTTTTTTTCTGGATCGATTGCAGGCCGAGATTTTACCATGTTAATTCCTCAATTCTCAATGAGATCTCTTCTAGCATACGCGAGAAAACCGCAGACAAGCAAGACGAATCCTAACGCCGTCATCAAGCCTGCCAGGCGCCATTGCACGCTGGCAACGGGAACGTTGTTGACCCAACCATAAGGCGTTAGCCGCGTCGCCCACTTGGGCAGATCCAACAGGCTGCCAAGGTATAAGGAAAACAGGCCGTAAACCGGTAGCACCCATGCGAGGTTTTGCCAGCGCGGCAGGCCGCCAACAAACGCGGCGGCGATCCCGTAAGTGGCAATGATGGCCGGCAAATACCCCCAAAAGGCGCGCATGAAGCGGTCAAAAGTTGGGGCGGCGGGCATCGAGGCGCTGCCGGCGGCGATCATGCCAAGCATCGCGCACAAGAAGGCGAGTAGCGCAACCACCAGGCCGTAGCCCGCGATACTGGCGTACAGACGGCTGCGGCTGACCCCGCTGGCGTGCAACTGTTCGAAATAACCTTTGCGTTCGTCGCTATTCAGCCGGAACAAGGTGATCAGCCCTGGAACTGTCGCGAGGATCACGAAGATGATCGCCAGCTTGTTTGCGAAGGCCAACACGATCGTGCGGTTAGCGGCATGGGTGGCCGCTGTCCCGATCAGCTTGGCCATTGTCGGATTGGCGCTGAGCAGATCGCCGGCGGTACCGAAAATCGAGCCATAAGTCGCGCCTAAGAGGAACAATCCCACTAACCAGATGATGGTGCTGGTGCGTTCCAGGCGTGCGATCAACGTTAGAGGGCCGCGAAGAAAAATGCTGGCGTTGCGGCGGCCAGTTCCCTGTGGCAATAGGCCTGCACCAACATCACGGTTAGAGGCGACGGCAACGGTCAAACCGCCGACGATCACGGTGGCAACCACCATCAGACCAACCGGCAACCAGTTGTTGTGGCCGTAGATGTCGAGTTTTTCAATCCAGCCGTAGACGGTGTACCAAGTGTTGGCGGGTGCCTTCACGTCGGTGATCATTCGGGCGCTGAATAACACGCCTAGCCAGACGTAACTCAAAATGGTGGCCCCGCGACTATTGGTAGCGACTTGGGCGAAGAACAAGGTAAAGGCGCCGAAAAGTAACCCAAACGCCGCTAATCCGAGTCCAAACAGCCAGTTGCCGGCGGAAGTCATGCCATTCATGCCGGAGACTTGCAGACCCAATGCTTCTAAGACGCCTGCGCCAAGGTTGACGAGCACAAGTTGCAAGATCGCCGCCGTCAAAGCGGCGTTGCGGCCAACGGCGTGGGCACGGGTCAGTTCCAAGACACCAGAATCTTCATCCGCGCGGGTCGCGTGCACAGCGAAGTAGATGTTCATCATCGCCACGAATAATCCCATGAAGACCATCATCTCCGCGGCGTAGATATTGGCGACAGTATAAGGCTTGGCCGCGGCAAACGGCCCGAGTAGCGATACCATCGCCGGGGTTTTTAAAGTGACGATGATCGAGGCCATCGCTTTTGGGGTACCGTAGAGGCCGTTGAACTTGGCGGCGGCGCCGGCCATCAAGCCGACCAGGCCGATCAGCCACAAGCTGATCTTCACCCGGTCACGCCGCAGGTTCAAGCGCAGTAGTTGGCCGGTGTTAGCGTAGTGGGTAGCAAACATGGCTATGCCTCCTCTTGATTGTAGTAGCGCAAGAAAAGGTCTTCCAACGTCGGCGGGGTGCTTTGCAGCGCCTTGATCTCCAACCCAGCCAGCGCGGTCATCACCGCGTCTAGTTGCTCAGAGTCCACGGCAAAAGTGGCCTTGTGACCGGTTTGCGTAAAGCCGTGGACCGCCGGCAAGTCCGCGATCGTCGCCGGATCTTGGCCGGTCGTGACGGTGATTTGGGTGCGAGAAAGCTGGCGCATTGAATCCATTGTGCCGGTTTCAATGATCGTGCCTTCCCGGATGATGGCGATGCGATCACACATGCGCTCGACTTCGCTTAAGATGTGGCTGGACAACAAGACGGACTTGCCTGCCTGTTTGAGCGCCAAGACGTGTTTTTGGAAGACCTCTTCCATCAGTGGGTCCAGGCCGCTGGTGGGTTCGTCGAAGATGTAAAGGTCAGCATCGCTGGATAATGCCGCGATCAAGGCGACTTTTTGGCGGTTACCTTTGGAGTAGGTATGATTTTTCTTGGTGACGTCGAGATCAAAAGCCTGGATCAGCTCGTCGGTGTGGGCATTGTGGTGTTGCCCGTTGAGGCGCAGAAATAAGTCGATGGTTTCGCCGCCGGAAAGATTGGGCCACAGATAAACGTCGCCGGGAACGTAAGCCAGACGTTGGTGAATGGCAACGGCGTCTTGCCAAACATCCTGGCCAAAAATCGTTGCTGAGCCGCCACTGGCTTTTAAGATGCCAAGTAACGTGCGGATCGTCGTGGACTTGCCGGCCCCGTTAGGCCCGATGAAGCCGAAGACCTCGCCGGCGTTGACGGTCAGTGTGATGTCTTTGAGGGCCTGAAACTTACCAAAGTGCTTTTGGAGATGATCGATTTGAACCACTGGTTGTGCCATGGTGGTGGCCTCCTAATTGAATTGTTCAGGAAAAAAGCGGCAACGATCCTGCAGGGATATCTGGTTGCGACTGTAGTATAGTGCTCGATGACTGAACAGTCAATGACTTATGAGTCATTATTATTTTAGCCGCTACAAATGCTGAAACGGCGGGCTGGGTCACGACACCCGCCAAAGCCTTCAGAGAAGGACAAGGTGCTTTTGCAAACATTTGTTCTTTTTGACTTGAAAAATGCGAACACATGTTTGTATAATGAGTGGCAAGGAAGGTGATGCAGATGACGCGAATCGTGCCGCGTGAAATGTGGTTGTATGACGACCGTTGTATGATGAACTGGATGGGCTGGTTATTGTCAGATCATAGCGCCTATCTGGAGCAGGAAGCCAGCCGCGAAAGGGTGATCGCCCCCAAGCCCGAGATGAGTGCCGAGGCGCTGGAGGAATGTTTGCAGACGGTGTGGGCGCAACAAACGCCGGTGGCCATTCAGATGAACGCATTGTATGGCGAGCGGTATTTGCCAGACATCGTCGGGGTGGTAGTCGGTCGCGATCACGGCCAAGTGTTCTTGCAAAAAGCGGACGGGCAACTGAAGATGCTGGCGGTGGCGGACATGCGCCACGCCCAACCAACTGAATCGACACATTGGTGGGCGGCATGACGCCGCTAGATGATCCGGCGCGGCTGCCTGAACGCGATATCATGTGTATCGATTGCAAGTCCTTTTATGCCAGCGTGGAGGCGATCCGGCGTGGTGAGCATCCGCTGGCGGCCAAGAATGCCGTGTTGTCACGTCCGGAATCTCAAGGCGGCTTGATCTTGGCGGCGTCGCCGGACACTAAGCGCGATTACGGCGTGAAGTTGGGGACCCGCCAGTTCGAATTGCGCCCAGACATGAATATTCAGGTGGTCGATCCGCACATGCAACGCTACATCGAGGTCAACTATGCGATCAACGAGATCTACCGCCGCTTTACCGATGACGCCCATTGGTACGTCTATTCGATCGATGAATCGTTTATCGACGTGACCCATTCGCACAAGCTGTTTGGCGACAACGACGCAATCGCTCGGCAGATCCGGGAAGCGGTGTTTAAAACCACCGGCATCTGGACGACCGTTGGGATCGGACCCAATCCGTTGATGGCGAAGCTGGCACTGGACAACGAAGCCAAAAAAGATGCGCCGTGGATCGCCACGTGGACGTATGAAGACGTGCGCACCAAACTGTGGGCGATTGACAACCTGACGGATTTTTGGTCGATCGGGAGCAAAACGGCGGCTAAGCTTGAAAAAATGGGCATCCACACGCTCGGAGACCTCGCACAAAGCGACCGCCGGGGGTTGCATCGACGCTTCGGGATCATGGGGGATGCGTTATATTTTCACGCGTGGGGGATCGATTATTCCGACCTGGCGCGCCGCTATGTCCCACGTCAAGAAAACAAGGGTTACTGCAACAACCAAGTGTTGATGCGCGACTACACGACGATGGCGGATCTGGAAGTGGTGTTATCAGAAACTGCTGATCAGGTGGCCACGCGCCTGCGCAAGCACGGCGTCGTCGCTGAGGTGATCGGGATCTCGGTGGGTTTTGCAGAACCAGACGCCACAGGCAAGACGCATTGGGGTGCCCAGACGCGTGTCGATCCCACCAACCGGACCGATGATCTGATTCGAGCGGTAAGGTTTTTGCTCCACAAGAAGTGGGAAGGCAACGTGATCCGTAGCGTTGGTGTGCGGGCGAGCCGAATCAGCAAACCGGCAACAATTCAAACTAATCTGTTTGAAGATCCGGCCAAAGTCGAAGCCCAAATGCGCTTAGAAGCTAGTCTCGACAAGATCCGCGACCGCTTCGGCTATAAGGCTATCGTTCGTGGGTATAGCAAAACCGCAGGCGGCACCGCCATCGACCGTGCTGGACTGGTGGGTGGGCATGCAAAATAACCGAGAGCGGAGCGGTGCGTACTAAGCGGGTCGGGTAGCCTAGCTATCATGATTGGGGCGGGCTTGGCCCCAGGCATGATAGCGTAGCTAGCTGTACCCGCGTTGCACCGCGTAGCTCGACGACCCAGCCCATGAAACAAAAGAAACGGAGACAGTTTTATGATTCCAGAATCACGGCAATTGTTGGCAAACTATGACAAGTATTTTCTTCGGAAGTACCACTGGCAGTACCACCTGTTGATCGTCAACAATCATTTTTTTGATTGCTACTCGTTTTTTATGCAGGCACACCGCACAGGCGACGCGCTGCATTACAGCTATGACTTGCTCGAGATGCCGCGCGATGCCGCTAAATATCAGCAGGTGATGACAGACTTGGCGAGCCATTCAAAAATGCGCATCGAATTTCGCGACACCCATCAGCTATACACACCGGAGCCGCTGATCACACACGATTTAGTGCATGGGCATGGCAAAAGTCCGCGGTATCATGCGGGAAGAGTTGTTAAACCACATTAATGGGCAAAAAAGGGCAACTTAGCTTGGAGAAAAAGTTAGTTGATGCAAACGGATTGTCAGATGACGATGAAATCACTAATCTAAACAAGGAATTTGATGGGAACAAATCTCAATTTTTGTAATGAATCTTTTCGTCAGCTTAGTAAGTGCGCGTTAGATTTTATGACATTATGTAACCAGCCAAGTCTAGGCATACTATGAGGTGATAAAGTAGTTAAACCCCTGTGATATAGGGATTTGTAGATATTTGTTGCTGAGATATTTACTTACTAATGAAAAGAATATACAATCATATTAATGGTGTAGAATATAATCGACCGTGAATTAACGGTTATATTTCCATAATAAAATTAGCAAATGAAGATTTGTCCTTGTACGCCGCGGGGCGCTGGGGAAAGGAAGCCATAATATGAATGCGTTGAAGATCAAGGTACAAAAAATGAATGAAAAGTTACATAAGAAGATGTACAGGTCCGGGAAAATGTGGGCATACACCGGCATTACCTTGATTGGATTAGCAGATATTGCCTTGTCCCAGCAGATTGTCCATGCTGATACTGCTACGGCGACCGCGCAAGTTGCAACTACTGCCGACAGTAGTTCTGCTACAACGTTACAAGCCCAAAAGGTCAAGTTGACTACAAGTCAGCCTGTAACCGCTAATGCGAGCGCTGACACTGCTGCAACCACACCAACGGCTTCTAATGCAACCGCTGACACTGCTGCAACCACACCAGCGACTTCCAGCGCGAGCGCAACGACTACTACCACAACAACGCTAGCAGCCCAAGCGTTAGCCGCTTACACCCAAGCGATGAGTAACAGTGCCAATGCAGCGCTGGTTGATACGGCGGCAGCTACTGCGCTGAAAGCACAAATCGACGCGGCCCAACACACCACTGCCCAATCGGTGAATGCGGTACTCATCGCTACAACGACCACATTGTCCCAGACAGGTTTAACGTCTGCGGGCCTTTTTGACGCGGCGCAAAACCTCAACGCGGCCTTGACCGCAGCCGGTGTTTCGGCACCAGCAGTACCTGTCCAAAGCACCACCACCACTGCGACGTCGAAGCAAACGACCACTGCCACCGCAAAGCCAGTGACGACCCAAAGTGCCACCGTCACGGACCAACCAGCGGAGGGTAAAGCTACCAGCACTACAGCTCAGTCAGCGACTAAAGATACCGCCAGTGCAACGCCGGCCAAGACCAACATCAGCGCCGCCGACTTGTTGAAGCGGTTGCCAGCGGGCACGAAGCTGACAGCCCAAGCAGACAAGTATGTCTTTGATTTGCCAGTGGGCACGGATTCAGCAGCAGTTAAGACGTTGGTTGACCAGTATCAGTTGGATAAGGCAGTGCAGTTGAATTTCAAGGCTAGCGATCCAGCTACTGTTGAGATGTCGTCCGTCAAAACGGTTAAGGGATACTATGACACGTTGGGGGAAAATTATGCTAATACGGAGCTCGTTACCGACCCAAATTACATTTTATTAGGTAAGCAGATACAAGCAGCTCTGGATACTAATGATTCGAAGGTCGATGATGCTTTTAAGGCTGTTCTTCCGTCACTCAATGGATTAACGGTTTCCGGTGTTACTGCTGATGACATGAAAAATCTGGTTGCGTATGCGGCAAATTTCGTTATAGCACCGGTTCTAACAGCGAATAACATAACTGTTGATGATGCAGACACTGCATTAGATACTGCTAAGACGGCTGCCCAAACCGCTCTTGACGCCGCCGCGACGCCTGTCAGCAACGAAACAACTGTGCAGACAGCACGCACAGCACTTGAAACATACTTAACAGGAACAGATCTCGATGCTGATACACTGACCCAGAAGACCAATGATTACACGCAGGCAGTCACAACGGCTAAAACTGATCGTCAAGCGGCGGAGACGACAGGGAACACCGCGGTCACCGATGCTCAGAATGCTAACTTGGCCACGAACCCCTTAGTTCAAGCTGCTATTGCCAATTATCAGCAAGTAGTGACCAGTGCTGACAACGACCAAGCAACGACTAATGACCTCAAAACCGCAACTGGTACCATTACAGCTGCAATCACAGCAGTAACCAAAGGAACAGAATCTGCAGGTCAGAATGCATCGCCAGTAGCGAACGAAGCCGATGTTAAGACCGCCAAGCAAGCTTTGGACAAAGCTTTGACAGATTCAGCAGGGAATGCCGATACGATTACTGCTGCGGCTACAGCTTATGATCAAGCCGTTGCAACTGCGAAGACTGCCCGTGATGACGCTAAGACCGCAGGTCAAACGGCAGTTGCAGTCGCAACGGACGATGGGGTCGATCAGAACCCAGATGTTGTCACAGCAGTTGCGGCATATAACGATGTTGTAAAAGGTGCAGATGACGGGACAAAGACGACTGCAGACGTTGAAGCAGCGACAAAGGCCGTTCAAACTGTGATCAATGCAGCCAAGACTGCCAAAGACAACGCGACGACGGCTACAGCAACAGATCCAAAACCAGTTGGTAATGAAGATACAGTTATCGCAGCAAAGAAGACGCTGGATGCTGCTTTAGCAGACCCGGCAAGTGACACGAAGACGATCAACAATGCAACGGATGCCTACAATAAGGCAGTAACGGCTGCAAAGGCTGCCCGTGACGACGCTAAGACCGCAGGTCAAGCGGCAGTTGATACCGCCACGACTGATGGGGTTGATCAGAACCCGGATGTTGTCGCAGCAGTTAAGGCATATAACGATGTTGTAAAAGGTGCAGATGACGGGACAAAGACGACGGCAGATGTTGAAGCAGCGACGACGGCCGTTCAAACTGTGATCAATGCAGCCAAGGCTGCCAAAGACAACGCGACGGCGTCTACAGCAACAGATCCAAAACCAGTTGGTAATGAAGATACTGTTATCGCTGCAAAAAAGACGCTGGATGCTGCTTTAGCAGACCCGGAAAGTGGCACGACGGCGATCAACAACGCAACGGATGCCTACAATAAGGCAGTAACGGCTGCGAAGACTGCCCGTGATGACGCTAAGACCGCAGGTCAAACGGCAGTTGATACCGCCACGACTGATGGGGTCGATCAGAACCCGGATGTTGTCGCAGCAGTTAAGGCATATAACGATGTTGTAAAAGGTGCAGATGACGGGACAAAGACGACGGCAGATGTTGAGACTGCGACAAAGGCCGTTCAAACTGTGATCAATGCGGCCAAGTCTGCCAAAGACAACGCCACAACAGCTGCGCAACAAGATTCGAAACCAGTCGGTAATGAAAAGCCAGTTAGCGATGCCAAGACAGCACTGGATGCTGCTTTAGCAGACCCGGAAAGTGGCACGACGGCGATCAACAACGCAGCGGATGCCTACAATAAGGCAGTAACGGCTGCGAAGACTGCCCGTGATGACGCTAAGACCGCAGGTCAAACGGCAGTTGATACCGCCACGACTGATGGGGTCGATCAGAACCCGGATGTTGTCGCAGCAGTTAAGGCATATAACGATGTTGTAAAAGGTGCAGATGACGGGACAAAGACGACGGCAGATGTTGAGACTGCGACAAAGGCCGTTCAAACTGTGATCAATGCGGCCAAGTCTGCCAAAGACAACGCCACAACAGCTGCGCAACAAGATTCGAAACCAGTCGGTAATGAAAAGCCAGTTAGCGATGCCAAGACAGCACTGGATGCTGCTTTAGCAGACCCGGAAAGTGGCACGACGAC
>NZ_BAAIHN010000008.1:0-97042 GCF_054784775.1 Lacticaseibacillus boliensis | reverse complement strand
ACCTCGTTCGACTTGCATGTATTAGGCACGCCGCCAGCGTTCATCCTGAGCCAGGATCAAACTCTCATATAATGAGTTATTTGAATAGCTCGTTTGTTGTTCTTCACTAAGGCCGAAACCTTAGATCCGAGATTTACTAGCGAAATTGACTTCGCTCATGTTTAATTCTTTTCATTTAAGAAAAGCCCTATCACATTTACGAAACTTTGTTCAGTTTTCAAAGGACTACCTTGTCGACCAAGACGCAATCAACTTAATTAGTTTATCACATCTTATCCGATGTTGTCAAGAAGTAATTTTTTACTTCTTTTTTCGTTAACGCTTCACACGCCTTCGCGACAACTTTTATATCTTACCAGCTTTTTCAGAAAATGTCAACAACTTTTTTTGACGACTCTTTGGAAATGCCGGTGTCATCGGAAAGACAACTTTGATATCATACCAACTGAGAGGGTTAGCGTCAACCCTTTTTGGAAATAAAAATATGAAAAGGGGTCTTCCTATGGATGCACACGATTGGGATGAATTTGCGGCCACCTACGCGGCCATTCAGCAAGAATCGACCTTGCCCGTCGAAACTGACGTCATCGCCGCACTTGCTACCCATTATCCACTCGCCATCATGTCCGTTGGCGAGCTTGCCGCCGGCTCTGGGCGCTACACGCTTCCGCTCGCCCAACACGCACGCTCGGTGACCGCCTATGATTGGTCCAAGCAGATGTTAAACGAAGCGACGCGTTGGCTGGCGCAGCATCACGTGACAAACGTCAGCTATCAACAAAACGACTGGGAACAGCTACCGTCAACCCCAATCGCTGATCTGATTTTTGTCAGCCAACTGCCAACACTCACCGCCGCTTCACTACCGCATTTAAACAGCTTGGCGACTCGTGCCGTCGCCATCAACACCCAAAGTGGCCAGAAGAATCGGGCATTGGCAGACTTAGCCCACCATTTTGGCTGGCCACTACCCACGTTTTACCAAGCAGATCCGCGTCGGGTCACGGCCTATCGCCGTCACCTAGAAACCCAGAACATTCCTTACCATCAGCAGGCATTCACCTATCAGCGGCAAACACTAACCACCGCCACCGAATTGATGCAGGCTTTTGACCGGCCATTCACCCTTTCGCAAGCAGCTGAAGCTGCTGCCGTCTTGGGCGTTGATAACGGCAACGCACCTTTATCAACGACGATCACGTACACGTTTCAACTATTAGATTGGCGCCGCTGATCATAAAAAACGCCACTGAGCGGCTTCCGTTTGGAAGCAACCAGTGGCGTTTGGTTTATTTATGACGCAGATTTTCAATGTTGATGCGTGTGTCGACCCAAGAATCATCGTAAAAGCCAGCTTCATGTGAAACCAACAATACCGCCCCAGGATAGGCGATCAGCGCCTCTCGCAAGGCATTTTTGGTATCGTCATCCAGATGGTTGGTCGGTTCGTCCATGACTAACACATTGGTTTGTTGGAGCATCAGGTCTGCGAGCTTCACCTTGCTTTGCTCGCCACCAGACAGTAACTGCAGCGGCTTGTCGGCTTCTTCACGCGTCAAGCCGGTCCGTGACAGGACTTGGCGCAACGGACGCTGGCTCAACGCAGGAAATTCACCCAGCAGAAATTGTAGCGGCGATTGCTTAGGAATCGCCCAGTTAAGTTCCTGTTCGAAGTAGCCAAATACCACATTCTCGGCGATTTCCACTGAGCCAGACAAAGCCGATAAGCGGCCTAGAATGGTCTTGAGCAACGTAGACTTACCAATCCCGTTGAACCCTTCCAAAGCGATCACTTCGTCTTTTGCCACCGAGAAGTTGATCGGGGCCAGCAGCGGTTCTTCATACCCCACCACCAAGTCGTTGACATCGATCAGGATCTGGCGTTGCACAGGCATATATGGAAATTGAATATGTGCTTTTGGTCGCGTGCCAGGTGGGGTGAGCCGGTCAATACGGGCTAGTTGCTTCTCGCGTGAACGCGCCATGGTTGACCGAGTGCCAGCTTTGAACTTAGCGATAAAGGCCTCGGACTTCTTGATCTGGGCTTGCTGTTTGTTGTAAGCCTTCAAGTAAGTTTCGTGGTCCTTCTCTTTTTGTTTCATCGCTTGGTTGAGACTACCGGTGTATTTGGTTATCTGTGCGAATTCAATGTCCAATACCGCGTTAGTTACATCTTCTAAGAAATCGAAGTCATGCGAGATCACGATAAAGGCACCTTCAAAAGCCTGCAACCACTCAGTTAGCCACTGAATATGGGACACATCCAAATAGTTGGTCGGTTCATCCAGTAGTAGCATGTCTGGCTTCTCTAATAGAAGCTTGGCCAAAATGATCTTGGAACGTTGGCCACCAGACAAGGCGTCTACCGGATGATCCCAACCGATCGCATCTAGCCCCAGCCCGGTGCCGACAGTTTCAATGGTGGTCTCCAGATCATAGAAGTCGCCCGCCTCGAGCGCCTCTTGGAGTTCACCCGCTTTGGCCAACAACTCGTCATCAGGGTTCTCGGCGTAATCCGCGTAGATCTGATTCATCTTCGCTTCTTTAGCGTAAAGCGGTGCAAATGCCGTCTTGAGGAAGTCCATGATTGTTTGTCCTGGTTGTAAGTTGGCATACTGATCTAAATAACCCACGCGCAGATGCTTTTGCCACACGATTGTCCCTTCATCGGGTTCGATCGCCCCTGTGAGGATCTTGATCAGCGTTGATTTGCCAACTCCATTTTGGCCGACGATACCAAGATGATCTTCCTTATTAACTTGAAAACTCGCATCTTGGTACAACTGCTTATCGATGAAGCGTTGCGATAGATGCGTGACAGTCAGGACACTCATGAATTGTTTCCTCCTAGATGATGCCTTGCATCACTTTGCGCTTGTTTTTCTGAAAACTTTCATATAATAGGCTAGCACACCGTCTTCCTCCGTGCAAACAGCCCCACTTAAAAAACGGTTGCGATAACACCCTCACTTTGGTAATCCCTCCGCGGTGTGTTAAACTTAACGCAAAATAATCCTTCGAGGTGTCTTCGTTGAAGAAAGAAAAAAATAGTTTCGTGCGCTCAACGATCGAATTGGTCGTTTTGTTCTTGGTCGTTATCCTTGGCACACAACTCCTCATGAAATACGTCTTGAGCAAAGACATCGTCCAAGGGACTTCGATGCAGCCGACGCTCGAAAACGGGGATCGCCTGTACTCCGTCCGTAACAAAGCGGTGCATCGCAATAACATCGTCGTGATCGACGCGCCTGACAAACCTGGACAGCTCTACATCAAACGCGTCATCGGGATGCCGGGTGATACCGTCGCCGTCAAGGCTGGCAAGCTTTACGTTAACGGCAAAGCCCAAGCTCAACCCTACTTAAAATCCAGCTTTATGCAAAAAGAACTTCGGGCATACGCCGTTCAACAAGGCGTCACCGTCGACTCCTTGCAATTCACCAATGACTTCAATATCGCAACGCTTGCCTCGACACAGTCCAAGCGCGTACCTAAAGGCGAATACTTCGTCATGGGAGATAACCGCTTGGTTTCCCACGACGGCCGTGACTTTGGCTTCATCGCCAAAAGCAAGATCCAATCTGTGGTCGTGTGGCGTTACTGGCCACTATCGAAAATGAAAGTTTACTAGTTTCCGAAGTGCTGCGGCTACCGCGGCGCTTTTTTTGTGGGACGAAAATGGCCTTGCACCCCAGCTGACGAAACAGGCGGGGTACAAGACCATTAATCTGTCTATGCGGTCATTTGCCGTTGATAGTGTGCTTGGACGTTTTGATAAAAGCCAGCATCGACAAGCTGCAGATAAGG
Source organism: Lacticaseibacillus boliensis (assembly GCF_054784775.1). Lineage (NCBI taxonomy): Bacteria > Bacillati > Bacillota > Bacilli > Lactobacillales > Lactobacillaceae > Lacticaseibacillus > Lacticaseibacillus boliensis. Next base: position 93,235 of record NZ_BAAIHN010000008.1, on the reverse strand, counting down.
ATCGATCATGAAATCAAACAGGTGCCATGTGATCGCCTTCAAGATCTCCCAGCCGAGAAGCGACAGCTTCAAGACGAAATAATCCAGCTTGAAGCCGCGCATGATGCGCCAAGAATGGCCCAACGCCGCAAGTGCGGCGTAGCGACCTTTTTCTTTGCCATCATAATAAGCATAAAAGCTCATCGATAGCCCAAAGTAGGCCAAGATCATCGGGAAGAAAAAGGCGAAGAAGCCTAAGATCTGCATCAACTCCACCAAAATTGCAACCGCTAAGACCCCGAAGAAGTACTTGCTATTAAACAGGCGGAAAACCGTCTGCATCGGCCGCACTTGATTGACCTTGCCGCGATAGAGGTCGAGTGCCGTAAAGGCGATCCCTTGGCCAAACCACAACAAGACCAGGCTTTTCAGCAATCCCGACTGCGAATCCGCGTTATTGCTGTAATACGTCGCAAAGCCTGCCGGATCTGTCGCCATTTTGTCGATGCCATAGTGTGACATCAACGACACCATTCCCCACAGCGTCAACAAGGTGAATGCCACCGTGATCAACCACGGGATAATGTTGGCTACCATCATCTGGCCCCAGACCCCGTTTTGCCGCAACTGGGCTTTGGCACGTTGTTTGATCTGGCTTCGTTTTAACAAGTCATCATTCATCAGCGATTGGTATCCTCCTTGCGTAGCTTGTTTCCTGCAACCCCCACGACCCGCTTCTCATTGATCATGATGTGCCCGATCTGCCAAAGCGCGGCCAGCTGTTGCGGAATCGCCCCGATTACTCCAAGCGACTGGGTCGCTGAATCCAAGCGAACGACGTGGTGATAGCCAGGGTTGCCATAATAATAGTAACGACTCGTCGCCATGATGTAGGCCGTATTGAACAGCTCGTCTTCCATAATGGTAACTTGTTCATCAAAATGTAAATCTAACGTTGTGATCACACTGCGACGATAGAACTTGTTCCATAAATAGCCGCGAATTTTCCCGACCGGCGCCAACATCCCGCGCAACAGCTGTCCCCGCGTCAGTTCCCGATCTTCACGTAATTTGTCGGCTACTGGCTGTGGGTCTGGATTATCGGTGTAAAACGGGCTCACCAAGAGATCATAAGGCCCCGCTTCCAGCTGGGTGACAAAGTTGGCAATGTAGTCAGGCGCCACCCAATCATCGCCATCCATGAACGATACATACAGGCCTTTGGCACGTGCCAAGCCAGCATTGCGCGCGGCCGACACGCCTCTATTATGGGCAAAATACACCGGCTGAACACGCGCATCGATCGCAGCAAACTGTGCGATGACCGCCGCCGAATCATCGGTGGAGGCATCGTCGACCAAAAGGAGCTGGAGATTAGAATAAGTTTGATCGATCAAGCTCTGCACACTCCGCTCAAGATACCGATCGACATTATAAACCGGTACGATCACGGAGACTAAAGGTTCGGTCACATGCTCACCTACATTCACTAAAATTTTTTCCTCAATTAAAAGTCTAACAATTAATCATGTCAATCAATAGGATAACGGTTGAACCTTAAGTCGAGATTAAGGTTTGGCGACGATCACTGTTGTCTCAGGGGCAAACCACGCCTGTTGTGCTGAAGGCATTGGCGCATCGGAGATCAATGTATCGATTACCTTCAGCGCAAACCCGCGGTAAGTTGCATCGGTCTGGAATTTCTGGGTTTCTGCCACGACCACGACCTGCTTGGCCGTTGACGCAACTGCCGCCTTGATCCGCGCATCAGTTTCATAGGCGAAGAACAGCCCTTTTTGTCGAATGGCTGTTGCTCCGATAAACGCCGCATCAAAAGCGATGTTGCTCAGCGTCTTCAATCCTTCAACAGAGTAGAAGAACCGCGCGTGATGGTTCAAGCTACCACCCAGTAAGTGAAGCGTCACTTCCGGTCGCACCGCCAAGGCGATCGCATTGTCGAGCGAGTGGGTGTAGATTGTCACCGGCACGTCAATACTCTGCGAAAGCTTGAGTAACGTCGTGGAGTCATCAACGAAATAAACGCCACCTGGGTGGATGAGTTTCAACGCCGACGCTGCCATCGCACTCTTGGCGGCGGAAAAGAGCTTCTGCCGTTCTGAATAGCTGGGGATCGTATGGCCAAACGTCAAGCTGACGATGCCGCCGCGAGTCCGCCGTCCTGCTCCGGCGGCATCTAACGCGACGATATCGCGACGTGCGGTGTCTCGGGAGACCCCGACCGCGTTCATAATATCTTCGATGCTCAGCTCTTGTTTGGCATTCAACAGCTTCTTAATGCGCTCGAAGCGTTTTTCACGATACATGGCCACATTAACACCCCATTCGACATTGTTACTTCTATTATACCTGAATTCATCTGCAAGACACACTCCCCCCTGCGAGCAACTCAATTCAGTGAGCAAATTAGCCAAAAAAGCTCATCAAATCACCCGAAATGATGCGTTTTATCTGAATTGTAACCGGTTGTGCAGTGATTTAAACTTTTATGTAACAAAAATATTTCGCTGTGCTTGTGTAACAGTCGGGTAACAATATGACGAAACCGATAAATTTTGTCATGCGGCTGGTATCCGCCTGACACACCAGTTTCATATACTGCTCAGTGTCAAGGGGAACGTTACATTCATATAGGAGTGAATCTTATTTTAAATCAACGATTACATTTCATGGCAGCAACCGCCGTTACCGTTCTCGGTAGCATGCTCGCCATCAATACCGCAACCAAAACTGTCGAAGCGATCGATTCGACCACTTCCGCACAACATCAGACACAACAAAACGACACGCAAGCCGGCGCGCAAGCTTCTGCGAAGACGATCGTCAAGACCAACCACATCTTACATCCACAACACAAGATCGTCATCAAGGTCGGCGTAAACCCGATCGCGCAAGCTCAAGAACGCGCAGAGGCCGCGAAAAAAGCGGCCGAAGCTAAAGCTGCGGCTGAAGCTAAAGCCAAAGCGGCGGCGCAAGCCGCAGCTCAGGCTGCTCAGCAAAAAGCCCAAGCCCAGGCTGCAGCGCAAAAAGCGGCCGCAGCTAAGCAGGCTCAGGCTCAACAAACTCAACAGCAACAAGCTACAACGACCACAACACAGTCATCTACCCAATCAACGACCAACAAAGGGACCTTCAAGTTGAGTTTTTATGACCCAGCCGTGTTGGGTTCAAACATGGGCTACAGCGGCGTCGCCGCTAACTTGTCTGTGTTCCCTAAAGGCACCCGCCTGAAGATCACGCTGTCTGACGGCACAGTATGGATCCGAACCGTCAATGACACCGGCGCTTTTGCCGCAGGGAACCCCAATCAGCTCGACGTCGCGATGCCAAACAACCAGATTCCTTCCGCTGGGGTATTGTATGCCACCGTTGAGGTCCTCAACTAAATCAACATTCACAGATCGGTGCTCGAGGCACTGGTCTTTTTTTGGCGCGTCAAGCCCGCCTTTTCGTCGTTATATGTGAGCAAAATGATAAAAGCACTTGACCAGAATGAGAAAATGCCGTATTATTGCAATAATCATTATTACGTTGAAGAGATAAGTAAGTGCGTGTGCGTCTCAAGAGAGCCAGCGGTTGGTGGAAGCTGGCGATGGCATCACACCGAAAATGGTCTCCGAGTCATGTCACTACGAGCCTTAGGTAAGTGGTGGCCGGGTACGCCCGTTATTGCGTCATCGTATCGCGAATTTGCCGTACGATAGAGTGTCGTTTGGTGACAGACGACAAAATCCGGGTGGTACCACGCAGAAGCGTCCCGCAGTCTTTCAGTTAATGAAGGATTGCGGGATTTTTTTATACAAGGAATGGAGGTTTTGCAAATGGCTCATGTGACAATTTTAAGCGGTTTGACCCGCACCAATGATATCCCAGCACCCGATGCCCGGCGAATCTTGGTCTTGAATCTGATGCCTAACCGCGCCGTGACCGAGCGTCAAATTGCCAACGTTTTTGCCGCCGGCACCCAGCCCGTCGCATTGACCTTCTGCTTACCTGACACCCACCACATTCACAACAATGAAGCTAAGGTGCGCGAGGCTTACACCAGTTTTAGCCAGATTCAGGCCCAACACTTCGATGGCTTGATCGTCACCGGTGCTCCGCTGGACCGTCTGCCTTTTCACCAGATCGATTTTTGGCCGGAACTTCGCCGCATCTTAACTTGGCGCAAAGCCCACACCGACGGCGCCTTGTTCATCTGCTGGGGAGCCTATGCTGCAGGCGCGATTGACGGTGCGTTTTCCGGGCGCCAACTCACCCAGAAAATCTCCGGCGTTTATACGACCAGCGGCTTGACGATGCCGCAGTCACGGTTCTTCATGATTCCCTTGAACGCCGTTCATCGAGGTCAGATCATTGCCGGCGACGATGAGTTGGGCGCCACGCTGGTCGAAGATGCCACCACCAATTCTTGGTATCTCGCCGGCCACCTCGAATATCAAACCGGCACCTTACGCGCAGAATACTACCGTGACTACCATAAAGATCAAAACACCCCACTGCCAGCACACTACTTCGATGCTGACATGCAACCACGCAACACCTGGCACAATGACGCAACATTCGTCTATGATGCTTGGCTAAACACCCTACAAACTACTAATTCTCGGAGGCTCGCTAATGGCTAAACTCGCAACGCAACTCGTTCAAGGCGCAAACGGAACAGATGATGACAAAACAGGGGCTATCGTCCCTGCGTTATACTTATCCACCGCTTTCCGGCATCCAGGATTAGGTGAGTCTACCGGCTTCGATTACTCCCGCATGACGACTCCAACGCGCGCATTGTTGGAACAACAATTGGCTACCATCGAACACGGCAATCAGGCTTTTGCTGTCAGTTCCGGGATGGCCGCCATCGACCTGGTATTTTCTACTTTAACCCGTACCGGCGATCACTTTATCGCCTCAGACGACCTCTATGGTGGTAGCTTCCGGTACTTCGATGAGCGCCAGGACCGCTACCAGATTAATTACGACACCTGGAACGGCGTTGACATCGATGCCTTGTTGCTTCAAATCAAGCCCAACACACGATTGATCTGGCTTGAGACGCCTTCCAACCCCACGATGAAGGTCATCGATATCGAAGCCGTTACCACCGCGGTTCACGCCGTTCGCCCAGACATCTTGATTGCCGTTGACAACACCTTCCTCACGCCGGTTTATCAACAACCGCTGACCTTAGGCGCCGACGTCGTGGTTCACTCCGCGACCAAGTATCTCGGTGGCCATAACGATATCCTCGCTGGGGCGGTCATCGTCAAAGATCCTGACCTGGCAGAACAATTCAGCCAGCAGTTAACGACCACCGGGCAAAACCTCGATCCTTTTGACGCCTGGTTGCTCATCCGCTCGCTAAAAACCTTAAACATCCGTATGCACGCCCACACCAACAACGCTCGGTTCGTCGCTGAACACTTGCGCAGTTTGGACAGCGTTGATCGAGTCCTATATGCCGGCATTGGTGGTATGATCAGCTTCTATCTCAACGACGCCTATAGCGTCGATCAGTTCTTGCAAGGCTTGCAGGTCTGTTCGTTTGCTGAGAGCTTAGGTAGCGTCGAAACCCTGGTCACCGTACCGGCCATCCAGACTCATCACGACATGCCGGAAGCTCAGCGCCAAGCGCTAGGCATCACCGACAATCTGATCCGCATCTCGGTTGGCTTAGAAGATCAAGAAGACATCGCCGCAGACCTCGACCAAGCGCTGGCTGGTGCCAAAGCCTGATCGCCACTCGCACAAAGGAGACTTCACCATGAATGATTACACAAAAATTATTAAAGCCACAACGGTCAAAGATCCAGCTACCGGTGCCGTCAACACCCCAATCGCATTGAGCTCGACGTTTTATCAAGATGACTTCGATCATTTTGGCGAATTCGATTATTCTCGCAGCGGCAACCCGACACGCAAAGTTGGTGAACAAGCCGTGGCAGCCTTAGAAGACGGCCAGTTTGGTTATCTGTTTTCGACAGGCATGGCAGCGATCTCCAGCGTGCTGAGCATCTTTTCTCAAGGAGACCACCTCTTGGTTTCCAAGTACGTCTATGGGGGCACATTCCGGATCCTCGAAGACGTCTTGTCGCGCTTTGGCATCACCCACACTTTCGTCGACCCGACAGACTTAAACGCCTTAGAAAAAGCGATCCAACCTAACACCAAGGCGATCTACATCGAAACGCCATCTAACCCCGTCCTGGCAGTCACCGACATTCCTGGCGTCGTCGCTATCGCCAAGGCCCACGATTTGATCACCATCGCTGACAACACCTTCATGTCCCCCGTGTTGCAAAAGCCGCTTAATCTCGGTGTGGATATCGTCGTACACTCAGCCACCAAGTTCTTGTCTGGCCATTCCGACATTTTAGCTGGGGCCGCGATCACCAATGACTCCGCTCTCGCCAGCCGCATCTATTTCATCCAAAACGCTTTTGGTGCAACGCTGGGCGTCACCGACACTTTCTTGTTGTTGCGCGGCATCAAGACCCTCGGGGTGCGCATGGCACAATCAAGCAAAGGGGCCCAAAAGCTGGCAGAATGGCTAGATCAACAACCCGTTGTCACCCGTGTCTGTTATCCCGGCCTCAAGTCTGATCCCAACTACGCCATCCAACAGAAGCAAGCCAAAAACGGTGGTGCTGTACTGAGTTTTGACGTCGGGTCTGCAGAAAATGCCAAGATCCTCGCCGAAAACCTCACGATCCCAGAATTTTCCGTTTCGTTAGGCGGCGTTGAAAGCATTCTCTCCTACCCTGCCAAGATGAGTCATGCGGAAATGAGTGCTGAAGAACAGCTCGCCTGTGGCATCACGCCTGGGTTATTACGCTTCTCCGTCGGCCTGGAAGATCCCGACGACCTGATCGCCGATCTCGCCCAAGGCTTCGCCAAAATCCGAGCTGCCCACACTGAAAATGCGAAAGATGCCGTGCAAGCAGGTTAACCTTTACCCGAAAGGAAGTTAGATCATGAGCACACTCAATGTTGGTTTATTAGGCCTTGGTACCGTCGGTCGCGGCGTTGCCACTATTATCGCTCGCCAAACGCCACAACTAGCCCAGCTTAACTTAAAGATCACTAAGGCCGCGGTACGCACATTGACACCGGAGCGTCAGGCGGCGTTCCCAGAAATCGCCTTGACGACCGACGCGCTGAGTGTGGTCAATGATCCTAACATCCAGATCATCATCGAGGTGCTCGGTGGCATCGATCTGCCTTTTGCCTTACTACAACAGGCACTGAAAAATGGCAAACATGTCATCACCGCCAACAAAGATCTGATTGCTACTCACGGCCAAACGCTCACCGCCTTGGCGGCAAAACATCACGTCGCCTTAGATTATGAAGCGGCTGTGATGGGTAGCATCCCGATTTTGCGGACGTTGAATACCAACTTCGCCGGCGATGCGATCACCGCCTTGACCGGGATCGCTAATGGCACCTCTAACTTCATCCTGTCGCAGATGCAAGCCGGGGCCAATTATGCGGAAGCCTTAAGCGCCGCTCAGGCAAAAGGATTTGCAGAAGCCGACCCGACCAACGACGTCGAAGGACTCGATGCAAGCTACAAACTGTTGATCCTCAGTCGGTTAGCCTTCGGGCTCGATCCCAAGCTCGCCAACATCAAGCGTCAAGGCATCACGACCTTGCGGCGGGCAGATTTTGCAGCTGCAGATTTCTTTGGATATACCATCAAGCCACTAGTCTCAGCGATTCGCGACGACGATCAGCTCAGCTTGACCGTTGCCCCGACGCTGGTGCCAAAAGACCATCCGCTGGCAAACGTCGACAACGAGTTCAACGCTATTGTCCTCGCATCGACCAACACCAACTCGCTGATGCTGACCGGCCCCGGCGCCGGTAGCCTGCCCACGGCCAATGCCGTCGTCGCCGACCTCCAAGAAGTCGCCCGCAATATCCGTGGCAAGCTGACCCCGATCCTCGCTGCCACCCATTTGCGGCCAGCTACCGGCTTAGATCTGCCCACACGTCAAGTCATTGCGCTATCGACAGACGGGCTAGTCACCGGGTTAGATGTTGCGACTCAGCTTGGCATCCACGGGCAGATTTACGCACGCGGCGATCAGCTCCACCTTTTGACCCAAGCGGTCGACCGCCAAACCGTCGCGCACTGGCGCGATGCTTTGAGCCATTTTGTTGGCGTGCGGCTGCATCACCTGTTGCCCGTGTTTGATCCGAATGTGCGTGGTGCCGCCAGTAGATTTCAAAATAATGAGAAGAAAATGAACATTATTGCTTGACTTTCTTCAAGATTTAACTTAAATTAGAGCCAACATCAATTGAGAAACAGACTTCGAGTAGCAAAGTAACCAGGAACGCTTGTCAGTGAGCCGCGTAAAGTGTGAAGCGGCCAAGTTAACCTTTCGGTGAAAGTAGGCTATGAGTCGTCACTGCGACACGTTAGTGAAGTGGTGACTGGGATTGCGCCCATTACAGCAATGACGTATCGCCGCAAGGCCGTACGTTGTGAGGCCTATGACGGTGACGTCTAGGCGAAACAAGGTGGTATCGCGCAAAAAGGCGCCCTTGACAGAGTTATCTGTCGAGGGCGCCTTTTTTGTTTGGACACGGCCGGTCCAAACACGCCCTTCTCAATTTCAACCATCAATAGCTTGGAGGTCAATATTATGCAAATTCATTCAGATCATAAACTTAATCGTAAAGAGTACATTATTCTCGGTTCCATGTTGTTCGGACTTTTCTTCGGTGCCGGCAACTTAATCTTCCCGATCCACCTCGGACAGATCTCAGGTGGCAACTGGATCCCTGCCACCATTGGGTTTTTGCTTTCCGCTGTGTTGTTGCCATTGATGGCAATCCTGGCGATCGCGATGACTGAATCTGATAGCATGTACCATCTTGCCCGTCCTGTCGGTCACGTTTTCGCGTTACTCTTTCTCATCTGCACCCATGCCAGCCTCGGGTTGCTGATCGCGACACCGCGGACCGCGACGGTTACCTTCGAAATGGCGATCCAGCCGTTCATTTCAAAAGGTCACACCCAGATCGCTTTGCTGATCTTCTCCGCGATCTACTTCCTGATCACCTACTTGCTTTCCCGGCATCCCCAAAAGATCACTGATTATGTCGGCAAGTTGTTGAACCCCGCATTGTTGCTGTTATTGGCAGCCGCTTTCTTTGCCGCTTTTGCCATCAAAGGCGATGGCGCAACGCTGGCAGCCAGCACGCATGCGACCAAAGCGATCGGTAATTTATCCAACGGCTTCTTACAAGGCTACAACACCATGGACGCTTTGGCCGGCCTAGGCTTCGGTGTTACCATCGTTTCTGCTCTTGGTTTCTTCGGTGTTAAATCTGCCCATAACCGCTCTAAAGACGTTGCCAAAGTTGGCGCTTTATCAATGGGCCTTGAAGCCATCGTCTATATCTTCTTGATCGCTTTAGGGGTGATCTCGCTACACTTCACCCAGACGACCGCCAACGGGGGCCCCGCCTTCAACGCCATCATGACTCATTACACCGGCATGATCGGGACCTCACTGTTAGGCGCAATGACCTTCTTGGCTTGCTTGACCTCTTGCATCGGCTTGGTCAGTAGCTTATCTCAAGACCTTGGCAAACGTTTCCCACGTATCGGTTTTGGCAAATTCCTCATCGGCACTTGTACCGGTAGTTTCCTCATCTCAAACTTTGGCCTGAACCAGATCATCGCTTTATCCAATCCAATCTTGATGTTACTCTACCCACTGGCTATCGCGCTGATCATCCTCGGCTTGTTGCACCCATTCATCGGTAAGCAAAAGACGATCTACAGAACGACGATCGGGCTGACCTTGATCCCTGCGATCCTCGATGCGATCCACAGCCTACCACCATTTCTGGCAAACAATGCCCTGTTTTCTGCGATCGATAACTTTGGGATGAAATATATTCCGCTGTTCAACATCTCGATGGATTTCGTTCCCTTCATGCTCGTTGGCCTGATCGGTGGGACACTGATTGCCAAGCTATCCGGTCAACCTTTCACTGCGGCAAGCCGTAAACTGTCTGAGAATTAAGCATAAGACGTCTCTCCCAAAAGTACGCACAAGCGTAAGACGCCAAAAAAAGTGCCGCCCAGCTTAAGCTAGGTGACACTTTTTTATTGTCGGCTACCGACCACCAAACGTCGCACCTGGTGCCTCAGCACCACCGGTCGTGATCGTGGTGCCATCATCGTTATAGGTGCTGGTTGAAGTGGCTGTACCGGCATCATCATACAGGGTATATACCGGATTAAAACCATCGTTCCAGTTGAAGCCATGATTTGTGTTGTACTTGTTTTGCTTTGTGTTGAAGTTATCCAGCGTCGCTTGATCTAAACCCAACTCAGCACGAATCTGATCTGAAACCTTTTGTAACTCCTCAGTCTTAGGCACCTGATAAGACGACCCATCGATATAAACTCCGAGGCCTTGCAAGGTCGTCTGCTTGATGTTTTTGATGCAGTCGCCATATTTTTCACCGATCGCAACCATATCTGCAAACGTCAGACTGGTCCTCATTGAGCTAGACAGGCTATCCATTAAGGTCGAGTAGTTGCTCAAGGAACCGGCAGACAACACCTTCTTGGTAATCTGGGTGATGACTTGGCGCTGACGCTTTTGGCGGCCATAGTCGCCTTGCGGATCCTGATGGCGCATCCGCGCATAAGATAAGGCGTGTTTACCGTCGAGATGCATCGCGCCTTTGGTGAACTTGTACCCGCCAGAATCGGTATCCGTCCAGCTAAATGGCACGTTGACATCGATACCGCCAACGGCATCAACGATCTTCTCAAGACCCGCCATGTTCACGGTGACATAGTAATTAATCGGGACGTTCAACAACTTGGTGACGGTCTTCATCGCCGCTTCGTTGCCACCAGCGTTATATGCCGCGTTGATTTTCTGGGCACCGGCATTGTTGCCACCGATGATTTGCGCTAAGGTATCACGCGGAATTGAGGTCATTGTGGTACGCTTAGTCTTGGGGTTGATGGTCACAACGATCATGGTATCCGAATTACCTTTGTATTGCCGGCCAAATTCACCAGTATCAGTCCCCATCAGCAAAATGCTTAGCGGTTTTTTACCGGAAATATCCGATTGCGCCGCTGCTGTGGTCGAAACCGGGTCATAGGTCTTATCCACCGCGTTTTTCGTCTGACTATACAGTCGTACTGCGTAACCGGCGACAAGCACCAATAAGGTCAAAACGATCATGACCACATAATGACCAAGGCGCCGGCGCGGTTTGCGGGGCTTACGGGTCTGGCGACTATTTTCTTCTTCCATGCATTCGCTCCTATATTTACACACTCATCTTTGCATATTTTACTCGGAATCATCGACCAACGCACGCGATTCGGACAAAATTATCCGTGTTATGATAATGTTAATAAAACCTTGAGAAACGGAAGTGAGTTTATGTCTACCTTACCAACTCGTGAAAGCGTACCAACTGCAATGACTTGGGACCTCACCACGATCTTCAAAACCGATGCTGACTGGGAAACGGCCTTCACCGAAGCCGAAAAAATCGCCACCCACGCGGCCTCTTTCCAAGGAACCTTGGGTCAAAGTGCCACAGCCTTGGCTGACGGCTTGGCCGCGATTCTAGATGCCTATCGTCAGGTGGAAAACGTCTACGTCTACGCCAGCCTTAAAAGCAATCAAGATACCGCCAACGCCACTTACCAAGGCTTTGCCGCCCGCGCCAACAGCTTGTTAACCACGGTGTCGACCAAAACCGCTTTTCTCGAACCAGAGATCCTCGCTATTCCGGAAGCAACGCTTCAGGAATGGCTAAAAACACCAGCGCTTGGCGTCTACCAGCACTATATCGATGCATTGACTGCTAACCGCGACCATGTGCTCGGAGCCGACGTCGAAGCCTTGTTAGCCAGCGCCGGTGACGCGATGAACGCCAGCAGCGCGACGTTCAACGTTTTAAACAACGCCGACATCCAGTTCCCGACGGTGCACAACGATCAAGGCGAAGAAGTCCAGCTCAGCCACGGCTTATATGGCGAGCTGATCAAAAGCACCAACCGTGACGTGCGCAAGGAAGCCTTCGAATCGCTGTACGCCACCTACCACAACTTGCGCCACACCTTCGCCGCCACCTTGGCCGGCGAGATCAAAAAGCACACCTTCGACGCCAACGCCCATCACTACGCTTCTGCCCGCCAGGCTGCCATGACGGCCAACCACATCCCTGAAGCCGTCTATGACACCTTGGTCGCGACCGTCAACAAGCATTTGCCAAGCCTGCACCACTACCTCGCCTTGCGCAAGCGTCTGCTTGGATTAGACGAGTTGCATATGTATGACCTGTACACGCCCTTGAACGGCAAACCGCCTTTGAATTACACCATCGACGCCGCCAAAAAAGAAGCCGTGAAGGCATTAGCGCCATTGGGAGCAGACTACAGCCAACACGTGCAGGCCATTTTTGACCAGCGTATGATCGACGTCGTCGAAAACCAAAACAAGCGTTCGGGTGCTTATTCCGGCGGGAGCTATGACTCCAATCCCTTCATCTTATTGAACTGGCAAGACTCTGTCGACGCCTTATACACCTTAGTGCATGAAACCGGCCACTCGGTCCATTCTTGGTACACGCGCCACAACCAGCCTTATGTCTATGGGGACTATTCGATTTTTGTCGCCGAGATCGCCTCAACGACCAATGAAAACCTGCTGACGGATTACATGCTACGCACCCAACACGACAAGGCCGTCCGCGCCTACATTTTGAATTACTATCTCGATGGCTTCAAAGGCACCGTGTATCGTCAGACCCAATTTGCGGAATTTGAACACTGGCTGCACACCGAAGACGCTAACGGCCAGCCACTCACTGCAGAGCGGCTCAGCAAGCGTTATGCTGAGATCAACGCGCATTATTACGGCGACGGTGTGGTCCAAGACCCACAGATCGCCTTGGAATGGGCACGCATCCCACATTTTTACTACAACTATTATGTCTACCAATACGCGACCGGTTTCGCCGCTGCGTCGACGCTGGCCGCCAACATCACCGCCAACGCCGACGACGCGGTCACCCACTATCTCGACTATCTCAAATCCGGCAGCTCTCGCTACCCGATTGACACCATGAAGGCCGCCGGCGTCGACATGACCAAACCGGACTACCTGGAAGCGGCATTTGCCGTGTTCGACCAACGCTTAGCAGAACTGGAGGCGCTTCTGAATGACTAAAACGATCGGCTTCATCGGCACCGGGGTCATGGGCACCGGCATCATCAACAACCTGCTGAAGGCCGGCTATTCTGTGACCGTCTATAACCGCACCCAAGCCCACGCCCAACCTGTCATCAATCATGGCGCCAAGTGGGCGGCGAGTCCACAAGCTGTTGCGGTTGCCAGCGACATCACGATTTCAATGGTGGGCTTCCCCCAAGATGTCGAAGCCACCTACTTTGGTCCCGACGGCATCTTGGCCGGCGCCAAGCCTGATCAGATTGTCATCGACATGACGACCAGCACCCCCAGCCTGGCGGTCAAGATCGCCAAGGCAGCCGCAAAAGCTCACGTCCAAGCCCTCGACGCGCCAGTTTCAGGCGGTGACATCGGCGCCAAAAATGGCACGCTAACGGTGATGGTCGGCGGCGATCGTGAAACTGCCACCAAGCTGCAGCCACTTTTTGACGCGATCGCCCAGTCCGTCAACTATTTCGGCGGCCCCGGAATGGGGCAACACGCCAAGATGGCCAATCAGATCATGATCGCAGGCACGATGACCGGCCTCACCGAGATGCTGGTTTACGCCAAAGCCGCAGGGTTGGACCTCAAGCAGGTTAGCCAAACCGTCGGTAGCGGTGCCGGCGCCAACTGGAGTCTGGAAAACTATGGCCCACGGATATTAGCTGGCGACTACACCCCGGGATTTTTCGTGAAACATTTTGTCAAAGATCTGCGCATCGCGTTAGAAGAAGCCGAAAAACTCCATGTCGACTTACCGGCGACCACCGAAGCCAAGCGCCTCTATCAAGCGCTCCTCGATGCCGGCCATGGTGATCTCGGCACCCAAGGCCTGATCACTAATTATTCTGCTTGGCAATGAGTGCACATAAAAGGGACTGCAGAAGCAGTCCCTTTTATGTGCACTCAATCCAAACGCCACTTATGAATACCAAGCGCGATGAAGTAGAAACAAAACTCGATGGCGGCGATAAAGAACGTCACTGGCCAATTCGTATAGTAGCCTAACGTCAATCCCGCCCAGACACCAACCAACGCCGCAATGACGGAAATCACCAACATCTGTGGCAGGGTCTTGCCGAGGTACTTGGCCACTGACGGTGGCAGCGTCAGCAGGATGAAGACCAACAGCGAGCCAACAATCTGCGCGCCGATCGACACCGAGATGGCCAAGATCAACAAAAAATAAATCGAGATCAAGTTACGCCGGACGCCTTGCGCCTGCGCACCGGTAGGGTCGAAGGAATCGTAAGCCAGCCGGCGGTAACCAAAGGCCATGGTGACCAACACCGCACAAGCCAGCACCAGCAGTTGCCACACATCGGTACGGGAGATTCCGATGATACTCCCAAATAAGATGGTCGTCGCATAACTCGCAGATGCTGACGACAACGACAGAAACAAGATCCCCAACCCAACAAACACACTGGAAACCGCGGAAATCGAGGCCTCACGCCGCGACTGCTGCACCGACAGCTTACCGACCGTGATCGAGCTGATGATTGTGAACAACAGCATCCCGTCTAAAGGCGGGATCCCCATGAAAACGGCAAACGCCGCGCCGGCAAAGCCGACTTCCGACAAGGTGTGGGCAAGAAAACTCATCCCCCGTGCAGTGACGAAGACCCCGACTAACCCACACGTGATGGCGATGAAGGTGCTTGCCAGCCAAGCATTTTGCATAAAGGCATAACTGAACACTACCCCACCTCCTGCGCCGGCTGCAGTTCAGCTGGCATCGCTGCTTCGTCCATCTCTTGCGTGCTATGCATCTCATAACCTTCGCGCGTCAACAACAGATATTGATCGGTATAATCTTTGGCCAGGTCTAAGTCATGCGTCACAAACAACACGGTTAAGTTCAACTTGGCATTGAGCTCTTGGACCAAGGTCATCAGCTCAACTTTGGTGTTAACGTCGAGGCTGGCAGTCGCCTCGTCCAAGATCAAAAAGTTGGGATGGGTCAGCAACGCCTGTGCTAAGTATGCCTTCTGCTTTTCCCCGCCACTGGCGCGCCCCAATAGCTGATCTTGTCGCGTTTCAAGATGGGTCTGAGCCAGTGCCTCTTGAAGCTCGCGGCGCTCTTGTTTGGTATGCCAAAAGAAATTATGGCGCAGTTGATTGAGCTGGACGAAGCTACGGATCGATAACGGATACTCTGGATCTATGTTTCGAAATTGAGGCACGTAACCCAATTTCATTTTCGGCATAAAATTGATTTTTCCAGACTGAGGCCGCAACTGCCCCATTAATAAGCGCACCAGCGTCGTTTTCCCGACCCCGTTGGCGCCGATCAAGCTAGTCATCGACCCTTGTTTCAAGGTGAAGCTGAGATCGTGATAAAGATGGCGATCATGAAAGCCGAAGCTTAGGTGGTCTACCGACAGCAAGTCAGTCATTGAAATCTCCTCAGAAAGAAAATAGTAACGATTACGAATAACTAGTTTACACGACTATCGCCGTTTTGACTAGTATTGTTTCCCAAAAATCTCGCCTCGGGTAAAAAACACCTCCGCAGCGCATCCTAAAGGTTGCGACGCAGAGGCGTTGGAATCCCAGCAAATGCTAGGCGTTGATCTCGCTGAGGTCATTGGCCTTAGAAAAATCGATATAGATCGTCTTCGGATTGTCTTTCACAATCAAAATGTAACCGTGCCCTAAAAACGGCTTGTCGCCGGCATAGGTGAGCGGAAACTCTTGGGCCGGGGCCAAGTTGCCTTGGATCAGCATGGCATACAGCTCGTCATCATCATAATCATCGGAAAAAGCGATCGCCACCGGTGCGGTCACCAGCTGATCGGCTTTGTTCATCAGCTTGATCACATCAAAGATCTGATCCGTCACTTCTTTAGGAAAGACCGCTGCCACTTGTTCGCTGACATGCCGGCGCTTCGTTGCTTCATACATCTATCGTATCCTCCTCGACTGATTGACTCGTTACACTTCTTCGCATATTACGCTATTCAACCTTCAGATGCAATCTCCGCGTGGGTGTCGGGATGTTGGCGCTGAAACGCCGCCAGCGGCGCGTACGCTGATGCCAACCGTGTATTGACGTCTTGCCAAAGCGGCCAAAGCGTCGCATAAAGCGCCGCCGTCTTGGCATTTGGCGCCAGCGTCTCGGTGCCGCCCACCATCTGCTCGACATCATCGAGTGAGTCAATTATCCCTAACGCCTGCATCCCGATTACTGCGGCGCCTAATGCAGAACTTTCAAACGCTTCAGGAAGGACCACCGGCAGATCAAAAATATCGCACAGCACCTGCTTCCACAACGCGCTTCGGGCAAACCCACCGGTCGCTTGAATTCGCGTTGGCTTGCCTACCACCCGCTCGACCAGTTGCAACACGCCAAACAGGTTGAACGAGATGCCTTCCATGACCGCCTTGATCATCGCCGCCTGGCCGTGTTGCCGGGTCAACCCGATGAAGCTACCACGAGCATCAGCATCCCACAGCGGCGCCCGCTCGCCGCCGAGATACGGCAAAAATAACAAGCCGTCAGCGCCGGCGGGAATTTGGCGGGCCTGGTTTTCAAGCGCCCCGTAACCCCCAGTCGCAGCGAAGGTGTCGCGCGCCCAACGCCAAACAACGCCACCGTTGTTGACCGGGGCCCCAACGACGTAGCGCCCAGGGGCTAGATAATAGGTAAACAGCCGGCCGTCTGGATCGACCACTGGCTTAGAAACGATCGTGCGCACGGCCCCTGACGTCCCGATCGTCAGCGCAACAGTTCCCGGACGGTTGGCACCTACACCGAGATTGCTCAACACCCCGTCAGACGCCCCAACAATCACAGGCGTCTGCGGATCGATCCCGATCTTGGCGGCAAGCGTCGGCAACATCCCGCTGAGCTGATAGTTGGTATCGACCAACTGCGGCAACTGCGCCGCACTGACGCCGGCCAAAGCCAGCGCCGTTGGTTCCCAGTCCAGCGTGAACAGGTTCAACAACCCGGTGGCGTTGGCGAGACTGTAATCTTGCACGAAGCGGCCAAACAATCGAAACAACACGTAATCTTTGATGCCAACGATGTGTACCGCCTGCGCCATCACGGCTGGGGCAGCCTCATTCAGCCACATCAACTTGATCAACGGACTCATCGGGTGAATTGGAACGCCAGTGCTGGCAAACAGCGCCGCGCCTTGCGGAGTACTTTTCAGTCGTTCAGCAACTCGAACACCGCGATTATCTGCCCACGTCAAGACCCGTGTGAGTGGCTGGTCAGCTCGGTCTAAGACGATCACGCTGTGCATTGCCGCCGAGAAACTGATCCCAGCTACTGGACCGACGCTTGCCACGACCTCTTGCAGGCCTTGCACCACCGCTTCGAAAATCGCCTCGGGTTCTTCTTCTGCCATATCCGGTGTCGATTGGATCAGCGGATAAGGATGATCGACAGACGCCAGCGCCTGCCCGTGTTGATCGAACGCCACGACCTTGGTGCTGGTCGTGCCAATATCGACGCCAATTACGATTGCCATATGCGACCTCCTGATTAATCAAAACGCCGCCGCGATCCACCGCGACGGCGTCTTCTTCTTAAGCTTGCGGGGTCGCGTCTTTTTTGTCAACCGCGTGACCACCAAATTGGTTACGCAATGCCGCGACAACTTTCCCAGTCATGGTGTCTTCTTCTTCGGAGCGATAACGCATCATGAGCGCGCTGGAAATCACCGGCGTCGGCACGTGCAAGCGGATGCCTTCTTCGACCGTCCAGGCACCTTCACCGCTGGAGTGCATGACCCCGCGGATCTCATCGAGCTTAGGATCTTCTGAAAATGCCGACTGGGCGAGTTGCATCAGCCAGCCACGGATCACAGACCCATGATCCCACAGCTTCGCGACCGCTTCGTTATCGTAATCGAAGTCGGATTTGGCCAAGACGTCGAAGCCTTCACCGATCGCCTGCATCATCCCGTATTCGATCCCGTTATGGACCATCTTCAGGTAATGGCCGGAGCCGGCAGGACCGGTGTAGAGGTAGCCATCGGTTTGGGCGATCGCCTGGAACAGCGGTTCGATCACAGGCCAGGTCGCCTTATCGCCACCGACCATGAAGTTGCCATCGTGCCGGGCCCCTTCCATGCCGCCTGAAGTGCCGGCGTCAAAGAAATGGATGCCTTGTTCCGCCAACTGGTCGTTATGGCTTAGCGAATCTTGGTAAAACGAGTTGCCGCCGTCGATCACGATATCGCCGACATTCAGCAGGTTGGCGAGCTGATCGATACACGCT
Source organism: Lacticaseibacillus boliensis (assembly GCF_054784775.1). Taxonomy (NCBI): domain Bacteria; kingdom Bacillati; phylum Bacillota; class Bacilli; order Lactobacillales; family Lactobacillaceae; genus Lacticaseibacillus; species Lacticaseibacillus boliensis. The sequence continues at coordinate 74,770 of NZ_BAAIHN010000008.1, read as the reverse complement.
TGCGTCGGCCGGCCGGCAGGTACCATCACCCAGACGATCTTAGGCGTCGGCAATGCCGCCACCAGTTCTTCGACAGAGGCATAGGCGCTGGCGCCTGTTGCCAAGACGTCTTGGCGGGTCTGATCGTTCAGGTCAAAAGCCGCGACATCGATGTCGTGGTCGCGCATGTTTTTAACCAAGTTCATTCCCATCTTACCTAAACCGATCATACCGATGTTCATGTTGAGTTCTCCTTATTGGGTCGCGTCATTAAGTTTCAGCTTCAGTATATGTAAAATATTTACATATATCAAGTTAGAATTGTGTAAATATTTTTCTCATCAAATCATGATATACTAGACTCATTCGGAGGATCACGCCATGCATAACTTCGCGCTACAATTCGCCACCAACCGCCAACGCCTCAGCGCCAAAGAAAAAACGCTGGGCGATTACCTCAGCGCCCATCAGCAAGAAGCTTTGAACTGGTCGATCTCAACGCTCAGCGAAAAAACCGGCATCTCAACGGCGACGATCTCGCGCTTCGCCAAGAATCTCGGTTACGCCAACTTTCAAGGCCTGCGCCTGGCGCTCGCACAACCACCAGCCAGCAACTCGCATCAGCTGTTTGAAGAAATCGGCGACCACGACTCGCTTCTGACCATGGCGGACAAGGTTTTTGCCGCCAACGTCGACGCCTTGCAAGCTACCGCCGGCAACCTCAACGAGGCCGCGTTGCAACAAGCCGTCGACTTGCTCACCCAGGCCAAACAAGTCGGGTTATTCGGATTAGGCGCCAGCAACTTGGTGGCTTTAGACGGTTACCACAAATTCTTACGCACCCCGATCAATGCCACTTACGCCAGCGATTTCCACATGCAACTCATGGCGATGACGCGCCTGACGACAGCTGACTGTGCGGTGCTGATCTCCCACACCGGTACGGATCGCGACGCACTGGCGCTCGCGCAAGTCGCCCACGACCACCACGTGCCGCTGATTGTCATCTCAGGTGCCGCGAAGTCGCCCATCGCCCGCCTGGCCACGGTATTATTCATCGCCGTGGCCGAAGAGACGCAATACCGTGTCGAAGCCCTGCACGCCTTAATCGCGCAGCTATCACTGATGGATACCTTGTTCATCCTATGTGCCGTCAAGCTCGACGAAGGCTCCGCGGCAGTCCTCGCCCAGATCCGCAAAACCATCACCAAAACACGCCAATAACACTTACGCTGTCCGGCAGCATAAGCCTTCTTTGGGATGTGTTGGGAATAGTAGTATAGGTCGGGTTTGGTATGTTCCGGCCCTTGAGATGGCTGGAACGGTGCGAGGCGCTCGGAAGCTAACTCTCCGCTTCGCTACGAGTGGATCTTCCTCGACGCCTTTGTTGTAAGCGGCAAAGCCGCTAACAACAAAGGCGCGCCTGAGCCATCTCGGGCCTCCACACACCAAACCCTGACGTTAGCGTTCATCATCATCAAAAGTGGCAATTTCCGCGAGAGTAGAGATGTACTAGTGGCTGACAACACGTTTGATTACGAATAGATTAGTTGCGATCAACGAATTAACTCAGTTGTCCATGACATCAAACTAATCCTGATACGCAGAATCTAGGGTGTGGGCGAAAGTGACGGAAGCAGGTCAATCTGACGTGGTGAGATTGCTGTTAGCGACTTGTCGCTTACAGCAAGGCGCAGGTGGAGATCCACTTCGTCGCAGACGAAGTTAGCTCCGCCGAGCACCCTCTCCACGACAGATTGATCCTGCTGGAGTCGCTTTCGCCCGCACCCGGCAGTCAAACCGGTCTACCCAACACCAAAGACTTACGTTGCCGGACAGCGATAGCACAATAAAAAGGTTAAGCCATTTCAATTTGGCTTAACCTTTTTTGTGGATCTAGAAATTAGCGGTATCTGGATCGGTGTAGCTCCCAGCTAAACCCGCTTGCGCATCGATGACTTCCATATCGTGATGAGAGAGCTCGAAATCGAACAGTTCTGTGTTTTGCTTGATACGGTCTGCATGCACTGACTTTGGTAGCGGCAAGAAATCGTGTTGTAGCGACCAACGCAAGACGAGTTGCGCGACGGACTTGCCGTAACGCTCGGCCATCTTCTGCAACTCTTTGATGCCAAAAATCTTCCCGGTACCAAGCGGGCTGTAAGCCTCATTCAACATCCCGTGGGCCTTGTTGTAGGCAACCAATTCTGGTTGGCGATCAGATGGGTTCAAGAAGATCTGGTTGACCATCGGCTTTACCGTGGCAGTTTTGTACAACGCGTCAAGATGATGCTGCCGGAAGTTGGAAACCCCGATCGCCCGCGCCTTGCCGGCCTTGAGGATGGCCTCCATTGCGCGCCAGGTCTCGGCGTTGACCGCTTCCCAGTTATCCCGATACTGAACTGGGTTCGGCCAGTGGATCAGATACAGATCCACGTAATCGACACCGAGCTTTGTCAGGCTAGTATCGATGGCCTTCATGGTCTTGTCGTAGCCGTGATCAGCGTTCCACAGCTTGGTCGTCAAAAACAGATCGTCGCGGGCGATGCCAGAGGCTTTGATCCCAGCGCCGACACTTTCTTCATTGCCATAAGCCGCGGCGGTATCGATGTGGCGGTAACCCGCTTCGATTGCGGCTTCAACGCTAGACTTGGCCACTTCGCCGTCTGGTGTTTGCCAGGTGCCAAACCCAACGATCGGGATCTTGACGCCGTTCGCCAATGTATAAGTGTCCGTCAATTTTGTTAAATGAGCCATGAAATTTCCTCCTATGCTTAATGTAAATTCTTCACGCCGGTTTCCAGCATGCGCATCACCAGCAGGGTCTCGTCATCAGCGGTTACCTTTGGCGCGCCTTCAACGATCGACGCATAGACCCCGCGGTAAACGCGGCCATAATCACCAGGTACGGTCTGCACCTTTTCTTGATGGTATTGGCCTTGATCGTCCATGTAGGTCAGCGTCCCGTAATCTTCGGGCCGATCCAAGCCAAAGTCGGCGTGGTCGGGCAAATACCAGTGCTTCAAATCGTATTCTTGGCGATCGGTGGTTTGCTTGATGAAACTGCCACACTTGCCATACACCGCAAAGCTCGGCCGGCTGGTGAGGCGGTAGTAGCTTGACTGTACGCAGACCTTCAGCGCCCCGTAATACAGATCCACAGTGAAGTCATCGTTCATGTGCCCGCTACCGTTCAGCTGCCGGACGTCATACCGCGTTGTGTCCGGCGCGCCAAAATAGCCGACAACTTGATCCAACGTATGCGTACCATGCCCATACAAAAAGCTATTAGCGGCGGAATAGCGCTGGTTATCCGGCACCTCTGGGCGATAATAGTCAAAGGCCGAATCCAGCTCGGTCAGCTCGCCAAGCTTATCAGAAGCGATTACCGCCTGCACCGTCAACCAGTCTGAATCAAAACGCCGGTTGGTGTAGCACTGTAAAAACAAGCCTTTGGCCTTCGCCAAGGCGAACAGCGTTTCTGCCTGGGCAGTGGTTTCGGTGAACGGTTTTTCTAACAAAACGTGCTTGTCATGATTCAAAGCAGTCTTAGCCAATTCAAAATGCGAGCTGGCTGGGGTCGTGATCACGACTAGTTGGATCTCGGGATCGTCATAGATGTCTGTTACGTCTGTCGTATAGTGCACCCCAGGAACTCTCGCCCAAGTCGAGTCCGCATGTCGTGCATAAATCGTCTTCACCACAAACTGTTCAGTGAGCTGTAACACAAAGGGAAGATGGTAACGATTAGTGCTTTTGCCGTTGCCAATATAAGCGATCGTCAAAGGTTTCATCAGACTTCCTCCTTGGTATCTAATCTATACCAAGCGTGTCAGATACACAATAACGCACTTATAAGTGCCCGCACGGCAACGTTTTGCGTGATGGCTAAACCAATGCCCAGAACCTCTTCTAAGCATGATCCATTGGCTGAATCAATATTTTTCTTGCTCATTTTTAGCGATGGGGATAAGGCAGCTTGGGTGCGTGACCGAGCTGACTTATCCGCAATCGCGTTGGGTTGCACAGCCCGACTAGCCGTGTTGTCGCCGCCTCAATTCATAACCTCATCAAAAGCCACGTTGCAGCAATCTGTAGCGTGGCTTTGTGTGCTATTTTGACAACCTGTATCACGGCGGCGATCGCAACTCACTATCATCGCTCCCACTCAAAGGACAGTCATCCTTGAAGCACTTTGAACGATTGCGTGAAATAAATTGAATTGGGTTGAATAATAATGACCAGATATGACGCGCAAAAGTGAACAATTCTGACGTTTTTCCAACCTTCCTACAATACCATTTTTATACCTTTATACATCGTATAATAGCCTCGAAATCAATGATGCCATGAAAGGAAGTTAGGATTATGCAAATGATGTTTGAAGCAGAACGTGCCGACTTAGCGCATACCGTCCATAAGATGTTCGATCGCAAGGATACGAACGTCGCTGGTGGTAACATGTCGATCAAGGTTTTTGATGAAAATCAGCATCCTTATATTTTGATCACACCAACGTTTATGTCTGAAACCTACTATGCTGAGCTTCATCCAGCCCAGATTCTGGTGGTCGATGCCGAAACCGGTGAAAAAGTCGATGGGGTCGGCGATGTCACCCGCGAAATCAACCTTCATGAAGGTGCCTACTCCGCGCATCCCGGCATTCGTTGCGTTTATCACTCTCACGCCGAGGAGTCGCTGTTTTGGGCAACCTCCGGCCTCGACATGCCGAACGTCACCGAAGCAACACGCGAACTCGGCCGTATCCGTTGCCTGCCGTTTGCACCTGCTGTCAGTAAGCCGTTAGCCAAAACCGTGCACGACGCCTTGACCGAAATCGGTGACAAAGCGATGGAAAATGTCTTTCTGTTGAATAGCCACGGCATCGTGGTCACCGCCACTGAGTTACACATCGCTGCGCGGATTATGGAAACTTTGGAATGGAACGCCAAGATTGCTTATCAACAAACCATCTTCATCAAACTCGGGATTCTCGATGACTATCAGTCTTGCGGTAAGAACTACAAGGAACCTTACGTTGAAGTACCCCCAATTGCAATGCCGGGCATGCCAAAAAAAGCATATCCCGCAGAATTCCCGAAAGATCCTAAACGCCCAGCTGACGAGATGCGTCCCAGCGAAGTTTGAAACCGGAGAATCTGACCAGCTGCACTAACATAGCAACCCCTACAGTATCCAAAGAAGAGGGTAGCCGCATTAGCGGCTACCCTCTTTATCGTTGTTACTTCATTAACTCGGCAAGCATCGCCTTGCCTTTGGCCTCGTCTTCGCGGAATGCACGTCCGAGTGCCAAGGTCTTGTCGACGATGATGGCTTGCGAATCAATCACCTGATAAGGATGTTCTGGTGCCACTTCCTGCGCCAGCGACAGCTCTGTACAGCCCAAAACGATGACGTTGACGCCAAAACGTTCGTGCATCTGCCGTAAGATCTCGTGATACAAGGCGGCATCGACGTGATCGTTTTGTTTGATGTCGTCATAGATCAGTGTCATCACCATGTCTTGAATCTTCGCATCCCCGAGGACGACTTCGCGCCCAGAGGCTTCGATCTCACGGGCATAGATGCCATCAGCCAACGTGCCCTTAGTGGCAATCAACCCAATGCGATGTTCATCAGGATATTGCTTGACCATCTCTTGGATCGTGGTGTGGGGCATGTGCAACAACGGGATCGAGGTTGCCTTTTGTAGATCATCATAGAAATAATGCGCGGTGTTGCACACCATCACGATGAACTCTGGTTTCAACAAACTTTGTTGCTGAATGTCTTCCAGCAGGTCAGGATAAAAGCTGGTCTTGGTGTGATCGAGGATATAGCTGGTGCGGTCAGGCACTGAGGCGTGATTGACCAGGATATAATCCATATAGTCCTGATCGCGCTTGGCGTGAGTGCGTGCGTTCAACAGGCGCACATAGCTCTCGGTGGCAGGCGTTCCCATGCCGCCGATAACCGTGAAAAAGCGTTGCATGTTTAACCTTCTTCCTAGGTGGTTCGTTGGCTACTAGTTATCTGCCAACTCTTGGGCGATGTCTTGCACCACATGGGTGTCTTCCGGCCATGGCGTGTCGATACCGCGGACCTTCTGGTAAGGATCAGCGCCTTTGCCGGCAACAATAACCACATCCCCTGGACGGCTGGCGGTGATTGCCGTCTTGATGGCAGTCTTGCGATCGAGGATCGTGTGGACTTCGACCTTGTCGTGATCGATGCCAGAATCGATTTCAGCAGCGATGTCTGCCGGATCTTCGAAACCGGGATCGTCGGTAGTCAAGTAAGCGACGCTGGCATATTCAGTCAGCACCTTGGCAAAACCTGGCCGCCGAGAAACCCCTTTGTCACCGGGACTACCGACAACGACCAACATACGGGGATCTTGATACTCCGCCTTCAAAAAGTGCATCAGCGCCTTCATGCTACCGTAGTTATGGGCGTAATCGACATACACCACGCCGTGATTGTTGACCTCAAAGCGTTCCATCCGGCCTGGAATCTGGACGTTGGCGATGCCTGGCGCCGCCTTGCCGCCATCGACGCCGGCCAAGCCACCACCAATCACTGCAGCTGTGGCGTTGCTTTCGTTGAAGTCACCGATCAACTTGAGATTGTATGGCCCGCCAACGTTGAGTTCAGCAGCTTTTTCCGTCACCGGCACCAGAGTGAAGCGTGACCGCGTCGTGTCGAGCGTCTGACTTTCAAAGCGGAAATCGATGGCGATATCATCGCGCGCCGGTTTGAAATTGCTGGAGGCAAACAGATAGATCGAATCCGGATTGGTGGTCGTAGTGGCTGCGGCATAGACTTCATCGAAGTGCTCCGTCTCGGCGTTGATAACCACCTTGCGCGAGTTCACCATCAGCTGCATCTTGCAATGGAGGTAGTTAGCAAAATCCGGATGCTCGTTGGGCCCGATATGATCCGGCGTGATGTTCAAGAAGAACCCGACATCATAGGTCAACCCGAAGACGCGGTTGCGCAGATAAGCCTGGCTAGAGACTTCCATCACCAGATGTGTCATGCCGTTATCAACGGCAGCACGCATATCGTGGAAAAGGTCGAGGCTTTCCGGCGTCGTCAGATCGGACTTAAACTTCTGATCCGGATTCGGTCCGAGGATGCGATCAAGCGTCGAGAACAGCGCCACCCGCTTGGGATGCGCTTGTTCGAGGATGCCGCGGGTGAAATACGCGGACGTCGTTTTGCCTTTGGTGCCGGTATAGGCGATCACGAACAGATCGTCTTGCGGAAAATCATAGAAGGCCGCCGCTAAGATCGCCATCGCCTTGGTAACATTGACGACGATCAGCGCGTTCATGCCGTTGCCTTCGACATACGGTTTTTCAGCGACATACGTGATTGCGCCGTTATCTTTGGCCATCGACAAATAAATCGGGCGAAAGCGTGCGCCTTTGCAGAAGAAGAGGCTTGGGCCCGAGACTTTACGCGAGTCATAGGCGATGCCCGACATCTGCGTGTCCATCGAGTTTTGAACCGCAGAGCTCTTCAACAGATGATGTTCCTTGAGTAATAAAATACATGCAGTCAACGATAATGCCATGATGATCTCCTTACGTGAGCGAATGCGACGAGTGGCCGCGTAGCAGATTCTATTATAGCAGATTAACAATTAAGACACGATGGTTACAGATTAGATACTGCGATCGTCAAGACCGTCACCTGGTAGTTGCCGGCAGGTGCGACCACGGTGACGCTGTCGCCTTCGTGATGATGCAAGATCGCCGCTCCCAGCGGTGAGTCGCTGGCGAGATTGGTCTCGGCCAGTCCCGATTCTTTGGGCCCGACGACGTCATAGACGTCGGTATCGTCGGGACCAAACTGCAGCGTTACCGTGGTCCCGATCTCGACGGCATCCCCTTTGGGCGTCGGCACGATCTGAGCGTAGCGGATCAGCTTGTCGAGATACCGCATGCGCCCTTCTAGTTGCCTGAGATCGCGCTTAGCGGCAGAGTATTCCGCGTTTTCCGAGCGATCGCCCAGGGCTGCAGCTGCGGCCAGACGGTGGATACGCGTCGGCCGCTGGGATTTGAGCGCCTCGATTTCGGCGGCAAAAGCTGCCACCCCGGCTTTGGTGATCGGATGATATTGCATGCCACACCCCTCCTTTTCCCTATCATCGTACCGCGTTGACGCAAGCTTGCCAACGTTGAACCCAAAAGGGCCGCGACGCTTTTTGCGGCGTCACGGCCCTTGAATCAAACCTTAAGATTTAGAAAAGACTGCCGATCCACTCGCCGACGCCGTCAAAAATCAGCGCAAAGACGTTCTTACGGTCGACCTGCTGGGTGGTTTTAAGCGCAATCGCTTCATTGCTTCGGCCGTTGAGATAGCCGAGATTCTCGCCGTTGACGCTGACCGTCAACGTGCCGGCGGTGGCATCTTTTTGTACCGGTGCTTCCAGCTTGTTTTTTAGCTTAGCCGTGTAAGCGTAATGGATATCAGCCGTCGTGGTGGCCTTAGGCACTTCCAGCTGCAAAGTCTTGGTGGCGGCCAGCGGCACGTATGGCTTGACCCCGTGCCGAACCACCAGCCGCTCGTGACCACTGACCGGCTTGCCCGCGGTGGTTACTGTCATCGTTCTCCAATTGGCAAACGTCCAGTTCATCAGCTTAGCAGTCTGCACGAAGCGCTTCGAGTCGCCGTTACCATTGGCATGCATAACGACGGTGATGATACGCGTGCCATTTTTCACCGCGGTACCGGTAAAACAGTCACCAGCGCGATCGGTGGTCCCGGTTTTCAATCCGTCGACAGCCAGCCCTTTGTCTGCAGCTGACAAACCTGGGAGCATCAGATTATAATTGTCCATCTTCGTGGCGTCTTTGGTGTTAGCCTGGAATGTCTGGGAAGGCATCTTCGTCGTGTCCAAAACGTCTGGATAATCGTTCAGCAGATGCTGGGCGACGATTGCGACGTCTTTGGCAGACATCTGATTCTGGTCGCTAGTCGTCGTCTTGGGATAGCGATCCGCCGTGTCGACTTGATTGTTATCTAGGCCCGTGACATTGACGATCGTCGCGTCTTTGATCCCCCAAGCCACCAACTGTGCACGCATCGCGTCAACGAACTTGGCCTGGCTTCCTGAAACCGCGTTGCCAAGCAACATCATCGCCGCGTTGGCCGAATAGATCAAACTGGCTTGGTAAAGCTCCTTGATCGTGTACTTGCCGTCAGTCGTCATCGGAACGTTAGACAAATCGTGGTCTTGACTGAGCTTGGCGATGCTTGCGCTTGGGGTGACGGTGTCATCCCATTGCAACTTGCCGGATTGGATCGCATCGCGCACCAGATAGATCCCTAGCATCTTGGTCATCGACGCAATTGGCAAGACCTTGTCAGCATTTTGGGCGTACATGATCTTGCCGGTTTTGGCCGAAATAGCCAGCGCCGCTGAGGCATCAACGTTAAAGCTGGTCGTGGTGGCACTGGCCTGAGTCGTTGCCGCCGGCATGACCCCTGCCCACACAGAAACTGCGGCGATCATTGCGATGACGCCGCGCCATAATTTAGACATGAATTGAACGATTCCTTCCTTGAATGTGATCAGGCCGGATTGGCCTTTGAGGCATCAGGTTTTTTGAGGGTCGTCCCGACTTTCAACGGGAGATGGATGACAAAACTCGTCAATTCTGGCGTTGAGTCCGCATAAATATAGCCACCATGAAGGCTGATGAACGATTGCGCGATTGCCAAGCCTAATCCAGAACCACCAGTTTCTTGCGAACGCGACCCTTCAACCCGATAGAAGCGATCAAAAAGGCGATTGAGCGAGTCGTTGGGGATCGGGTCGCCGTCGTTGGAGACTTTGATCACCGACTCCGACCCGGTTTTTTGAGCGGTCAGATACAAGTGCCGCGCGCTTTTGCCATACTTGAAGGCGTTGGTGATCAGGTTATTGAAGACGCGCCCGAGCTTTTCGGTGTCGGCTTCCATCATCAACGGGTCCGGATTGCCGCTCACTTCAATCGTAATCCCTTTTTTCTCTGCTTCCAACTCATAAGATGCCGCCAACTGTTCGAGCATCGCGACCATGTTGAACTGAACGGTGTTTAGCGGCGTCGTCGTCTGCCGCGCCTTCGTGTATTCGAAGAGGTCTTCGACCAACACCTTCATCTGCTTGGCCTTAAGATAGGCGGTGTGCGTATATTTCACCAGCTCTTCTTGGTTCTGATACTGCTCGTCTTCGATCAAACCAAGATACCCGATGATGCTGGTCAGCGGGGTTCTGATATCGTGGCTGACGTTGGTGATCAGTTCGTCTTTGCTTTTTTCGATTCGCCGTTCTTCTTCCATTGAGTTCACCGTCGAATCGACCAGCGCATTGATGGAGGCGACGACCTTCTGCAAGTCGGTGTTTACTTCAAAATGGATTCGATGCTCGAGGTGCCCATCGGCGATGTAATGCAGTTCAGCGATGACATGGCGCATCTGCATCTGGCGGTAGCGGCGGATCAGTCGCCAATACACCACGATGGCATCAATAACCGCCAAGACTCCGATGACAAAATTCCGCCAGCTCCAAAAATGGACGTTATCCTGGCCAAACGTCATGACCTGCTTAACGCTCCAGATCGAATTTTCAAGATTCTGGTCTGACGCGACCAGCTGCTTGCCCAACACCACCACGGCGAGGTTGAGCAGTAATAACAAGATCACCGTGATCAAGCCTTCGCCCCAGAGCTCCGACTTTTCCTTGCGGGTTAAGCGCACCTTTTCCATGGTTATCCCTCGACTTTATACCCCACGCCCCAGACGGTTTCGATCACTTTCTCACCATCTGTGGCTTCTTCAATTTTATCGCGTAGATGCGAAACATGCACCATCACAGTTTTCGCAGAGACGATTGACTCTTGTTGCCAGACGCGCTCAAAGATCTCGTCGGCTGAAAAGACGCGGTTGGGATGGCTAGCCAATAAGTATAAAATGCCAAACTCCAGCGCTGTCAGCTGGATGCTACGCCCGGTCAGTGTTGTCACCTCATGGCTGTCTTTTTTGATCGTCAACGGCCCGACCTCTAAGACATCCGGTTCAGGGTTGGTGACCTTGTTTTGGGCACGACGCAACAGGCTCTTCACCCGCGCCATCACTTCCAGTGGGTTGAAGGGCTTGGTCACATAGTCATCGGCCCCGGTGATCAGGCCTTGGATCTTGTCCATATCACCGGTTTTGGCGCTGACGATGATGATTGGGATCTGCGAATCCTTGCGCACTTCCTTGACCACATCGATACCAGACATGTTCGGCATCATGATGTCTAAGATCATCAGGCTGATGTCTGGCGTCGTCACCAGCTTGGTGATCGCCTCTTTGCCTGAATAAGCGAGAACAGGTTCATAGCCTTCGTTTTTGACGTAGATACTGAGCAATTCAACGATTTCTTTGTCATCGTCTACAATTAATATTTTCATGAGTATTCTCCCATTGTACCGTTCTGTGTCGGGTTCATTTTATCAAATCCAACCCTTCACGACGGATTTAAGGCATAACTGAAGAAAAAATTGAAAAATTCCGTTCTTCTTTAGCCTCTACGCCTGGATCAACTTCACCGAATCGCCGTTGATAATCCGCGTCGGGGTGTAAATCGTCTGATTCATCAGTGTCCCGCTTGCTTGCAAACGATGGACAAGGCTGGTGACAACGGTCTTCCCCCAGCTTTCGATCCGGGCATCAACGGTCGTCAACTTAGGCTTATAGACTTCCCCAGACTTCGGCGAGTTGTCAAAGCCCACAACACTGAGGTCTTCGCCGACTTTAAGCCCCAGCTCGTCGGCCGCTTGATAAACGCCATACGCCATCATGTCGTTGAGACAGAAGAAAAAGTCATACGCCCCTTGCTGGAGTAATTTCTTGGCCAAAATATAGGCTCGTCTAACCTCAAATTTACCGTTGAAAGTCCGCTGCGCCACATCAACTTCTGGATGGTATTTGGCCATGTAATCAGCACAGCTTTGCAGACGTTTTTCTGAATTATACGAGGTGTGATTGTTTGTGAAAAAGCATATCCGTTTATGTTCAGAGCGCTCATAGTAGCGGAAGAGCTTTTGGATCGCGTGGTAGTTGTCGATCACGATGTTGTCAACATTGGGGAACGTTAATTCATTCGCCATCAACACGATCGGGATCTGGGCGCGCTGGATCAATTGCTCAAGCCGCGCTTGCGACGCCTTGTAGTTCCAGATGATCAGCCCGTCAAAGAGCTGTGAGTCGATCAAGTCCGATGTGCTGTTGCCGATCACCACAAGCGAATAGCCATAAGGCTCGAGTAACTCCCGAATGTCATCAACCAGTTCCCCGTTAAAGATACTGTTGAACGTGTTGATCAGCATGCACACCATTTTTGACTGGCTTGTCCGCAAGCCTTGAGCCGCTTTGTTAGGATGATAGTCTAGCTCCTGCGCGATGGCCATGATGCGTCGCCGCGTTTTCTCGCTGACTTCAGAACTCCCATTCAACGCGTATGAAGCCGTCGCAATCGATACGCCGGCTTTTTTAGCAACATCCGTTAAACTCACGCGCTTACTCATTTGCAGACTCCTCCCAAGTTTAACGTCATTATAGCATATCAAAGAAAAGCAGGTTTTTTGCCAATAATCCTTGACAGCGTTTTCCTCAGGCCATATATTATTGGTGTACCATATCTTAAACGTTTAAGAAAACAGTATCATTTTGAATCAGGTCTTATTTGGATTGGAAGGAGGCCTCGCGACAATAGGTTTACCTTAACTCGGCGGAGCGTTTATTTTTTAGCATAAAACTTAAACGTTTCAGGAAAAAATTTTAACCTAATTGAGTTCTGGGTGTGCCGACAGCTGGTGCTCAAACAGTAAAGGATGATTGTATGACTAACGAAGATAACACATGGGCGACGGCTGTTCTGGCGCAGATCGAACAAAAACTTGAGCGGGTCGCAGCCGCCACCGGTAGCAAAATCCCCTACACCACCACAGCCGATGGCCGCTTCGACGATCATTCTCAGATGACTGGCGATAGCGAAGAACCTGCCAGCATCAGCTGGTGGACCAATGGCTTCTATCCCGGCATCCTGTGGTGGATGTATGCGCGCACGCACCAACCACTTTTTAAAACCAACGCGGTCGCGATTGAAAACAAACTTGCCCAAAGTCTCACCTTATTCAATGGCTTGCATCATGACGTCGGTTTTATGTTCATGCCCTCAAGTGTCCGACATTATCAACTCACTGGCAATCAAACAGCGAAGACTCGCGGCTTACACGCTGCGACTATTCTAGCCGGGCGCTTCAACCTCGCAGGAAGATTCATTCGGGCTTGGAATGATGGTGATCAAGAACTCGACCGCCGCGGCTGGACGATCATCGATTCGATGATGAATATTCAGTTGCTTTATTGGGCAAGCGAGACCTCTGGTGATCCGCGCTTCAAACAAATTGCCATTGCGCATGCCAACACCGTTCAGCAATATTTTATTCGGCCAGACCATTCGGTTAAACATATCGTCGAGTTCGATCCAGAAACCGGTAAGTACCTTCGTTCGCATGGCGGGCAAGGGTTGCGCCACGGGTCTGCTTGGTCTCGCGGTCAAGCTTGGGCCGCTTACGGGTTCGCGTATAGCTACGCCCAAACGCATGACCCTCACTACCGCACCATCGCAGAACAGGTCGCTGATTATTTCATCGCGCATGTACCGGCTTCATTCGTCGTTCCCATCGATTTTGATCAACCTGCCAAGCCCGCTTTAGAAGACGCTTCGGCAGCAACCATTTTTGCGAGCGGCCTGTTACTACTCGCCCAACAGACGCACAATCAACATTACTATCAATACGCAGTCGCACTGCTCAAATTCTTAGTCAATCAGCGCTTGGACTTATCTTCTGATCGTGATAACCTCGTGACCCACGCCTCGGCTTCTTATCATGAGGATCACCACGAATATGCCATTATCTATGCTGACTATTATTTGATCGAAGCGCTGCTGCGGCTCGAACAATTCACTTACAATGAGGAGGATTAATCATGGCTCAAAAACCTTCCACAGATATCGACAGTAAAGTCGATATAAAACTCAGTGACCGTCCATTCGGACTATCAGATAAAATTGGGTACTTCTTCGGGGACTTCGGGAATGATTTCTCATTCATGTTCATGTCGAACTTCCTGATGATCTTTTACACTGACGCGTTGGGTATTTCCCCTGCCGTCGCCGGGACACTGTTCTTAGTTGCTCGGATCATCGATGCTTTCGCTGATGTCACCATTGGGCGGATGGTCGATAACACCAAACTGACCAAATACGGCCGTTACATTCCTTGAATCAAAGCGGTACGGCCGTTCATCTTCGCATCAACGATCCTGGCATTCATGCCGTTTGCTGTACACTTCTCGATGCCGATCCGGATCGCTTATATCTATGTGACCTACATCTTCTGGGGCATCACATATTCCGCAACCAACATCCCCTATGGGACCATGGCTTCTGCGATTACTCAAGATCCTGATCACCGCAACTCTTTGTCCACCTACCGTAGTGTCGGCGGTGCCTTATCTGGTACCTTAGTCGGCTTGATCGTGCCGATCTTCATGAAGGACAGCAGCGGTAAGATTTCTGGGCTGAACATGTTCTTCGTTGCGATTGCCTTTGCCGCGATTGCTTATATCAGCTACACGATCACCATTCACAACTCTCACGAACGGGTCCAGATCGAAAAAACCGCGAAAGTCCCTGTTGGTCAACTGCTGGTCGCTTTGTTCCACAACCGGGCGTTGATGTCGATCATCGCCGGGGCACTGGTTTTGCTGGTCTCCAACGGGATGACCGGTGGTTTAAACGCTTACTTGTTCAATGGCTATTTCCACAGTACCATTGGGATGTCCATCGCCACGATGATGAACACGATCAGCACCATTGTGATCGCCCCATTCGCGAAGTATTGTTCAACTCGTTTTGGTAAGAAAGAATTCTCGCAGTGGGCCTTGGTCTTCTCTGCTGTCATCTTCTTCCTTCTATTCTTATTGCAACTGCAAAACGAATGGATCTTCTTGCTCCTGCTCTTCTTTGCCACCTTGGGTTCTGGCGCTTTCAACGTCATGATCTGGGCCTTCATGACCGACGTTATCGACTATCAGCAGTTCGTTGATGGCAGCCGCGAAGACGGCACGGTTTACGCGCTGTACTCCTTTGCGCGTAAGATTGGGCAAGCGATCATGGGTGGTTTATCCGGCTATCTGCTGGCACTGCTCGGTTATCACGCCGTTGTCGGTGGCACCGCACAATCTGCCGCTACCAACCTTGGGGTTTACAAGATCGCAACCGGCATCCCTGGCATTGGCTATCTGCTCGTTGCTTTGATTCTCTTCTTCTGGTATCCATTGAGCAAATCTGTCGTTGAAAAAGTTACCACGACACTGCGCGAAAAAGGAGAAAGAAAGTAATTCGATTACTTAGGAGGTAATCAGCATGGCTTTTAATATTGATGATATTAAGAACAATCCGATCAAAACGCGCGCTGACTTGCAGCGTCTGGCCAAAGCATTGGTCGCACCGACTGAAGCCTATTTTGACGACGCGTATCCTGGCCACTTAAATCTTGGTAGCTCTGGGACTGTCTATCCAGAAGACCAACAAGAAATCGAAGCCTTCTTGCGGCCTTTGTGGGCGATTGGCCCACTACTGTCTGATCCCGACCAAGACCTTTCCTTCTTCGACAAGTTCAAAAAAGGTCTGCTGGCTGGTACGGACCCGGCTTCCAATGCCTACTGGGGAGATTTGACCAACACCAACCAGCTGATGGTGGAAGAGGCCTCGATCGCTTTGACCTTGGTCCTCACCAAATCTCGCCTGTGGGACACCTTCTCGACTGCTGAAAAGCAGCGCGTGCACGACTGGCTGATTCAAATCAACTATCACAGCCTGCCAAACAACAACTGGCATTACTTCCGGGTCTTGGTCAACATGTCGATGTCTTTGTTAGGCATGGATTACTCTCAGGCCATGATGAACTACGACTTCTCCCAGATCGACGCCTTTTATGTCGATCATGGCTGGTATAAAGACGGCTTGGTCGACCAACAAGACTACTACGTTTCTTGGGCGGTGCAATTCTATGGTTTGGTATATTCCAAGCTGTATGGCGACAAAGATCCTAAGCGGGCAGCTAAGTTGCAAAAGCGGGCAGCCACTTTTGCCACCACCTTTCAATACTGGTTTGATGCCAACGGTGCAGGATTGCCTTACGGGCGCTCATTGATCTATCGTTTTGCCCAAAGTGCCTTCTGGTCTGCACTCGCCTTTGCCGGCGTTGAAGCCTTGCCTTGGGGGCAGATCAAACATCTGGTTTTGCAGAACCTGCGTTACTGGATGCAAAAGCCGATCTTCAAGCCAGATGGTATCTTGACGCTGGGTTACGAATACGACAATCTGAACTTCACTGAAGGCTACAACGGTCCTGGTTCACCTTACTGGGCACTCAAGCCGTTCTTGATCTTAGCCTTGCCAGAGTCTCATCCGTTCTGGCAGGCAAAAGAAGAGGCTCCGCAACTCGCTACCAAGTGCGTGATGCCTGATGGTAGAATGTTTGTCACCCGCGATTCTAATGGTCAAAACGTGCAAGGCTTCACCGCTGGTCAGCTCGTCAACAACCAGTCACATCGCGAAGCCAAATATTCGAAGTTCGTTTACTCGACTCGTTTCGGTTTCTCGACGCCTAAAGACGGTATCATGCTTAACGAAGAGGCTTATGATAACACGCTTGCGCTTTGCGAAGCCGGAGATCATCATTACCGCACGCGTGAGCTCGTCAATGCCTTTTGCTTCACCGATGACTATGTTTACAGCAACTGGCAGCCATGGTCTGACGTCACCATTGAATCTTATGTCATCCCGATGCATCCTTGGCACATCCGGGTCCACCTGGTCCACACAAATCGTGCCTTGACCTTTGCTGATGGCGGTTTTGCCAATGAGATCACGCCAACAACTAAGGAAGAAACCGTTGACCACGGCGTTGTCACCACTTCACCACGTGGTGTTTCCGGCGCCTTCATGATTCAAGGGGCCTTCACTCAAGCGATGAATCTGCGGCCAGAACCTAACACTAACCTGCTCTTCCCCAAGAGCGTGATCCCAACGCTCACCGGTTCCTTACCAGTTGGCGATCGTGTCATCATCGACGCCTTCATCGGTGCGGTGAATGCCGACGCACTCAAAGCACAACCAACTGTCACCTTGAAAGGCAACGTCTTGACGATTACCGCTGGCAGTGACGTGAAGACGATCGATCTCGGCCAAGCGCACAACGGTAAACTTCAAATTACCTCTGGCGATAACGCTTAGTTTTGCTTGCAAAGGAGTGTGACAAACGTCACGCTCCTTTGTTTGTTCTCAAGTCGCTAGTTCAAAGGAGGCACTTTTCATGGCAACATATGTTAGCTTCGACATCGGAGGGACAAGCATCAAATATGGTTTAGTCGCTGATAGCGGCCAGTTGCTTGCCCACGGTGCATTTGCAACTGTCAACGACCGTCAGGCCCTCACCGCGCATCTCAATCAGATCGTCGCCACCTACCAATACGATCACAAACTGACCGGGATCGGCGTGTCCGTGCCTGGCATTGTCGTCGCCACCACTGCTAAAACTGGTGGGGCGATCACCAGCCTTGCCGGTTACGACTTCAAGCAATGCTTTGATCGTTGGCATTTACCCATCCACGTCACCAACGACGCCAACGCCGCCGCATTGGCAGAATCATGGTGCGGCAACGCTCAAGGCTGCCGCAACTATGTGTGCTTCGTCCTCGGAACCGGCATTGGTGCCGGCATCATCGTCAACGGCCAGCTCGTCAACGGCGCTCATGGTTATGCTGGTGAGTTTGGCTGGCAGCTTTTGGCAGGTATCAGCCAGCCAGACGACCTAGAAGCAGACTCATTGACTTTTTCCGCTTCAGTCGTTAACGGCTTCGTCCGCCAATACAATGAAGCCCACCAGCCAGCAGCGCCTGAACAAGACGCTACTGCAATCATCACCGCGAAAGCTGTTGACCCAGTAGCTCGCCAGGCATGGCACGACTTCGTGCAAGCAGTGGCCTTAATGCTCATCAACACCATCGCGACCCTAGACCCAGAGCGCATCTTGATCGGCGGCGGGATCAGCGCCAATCCCGTCTTCATGCAGGCGCTCACTGCCAAAGTCACCACCTTGCTAACGCATCATCATAGCTTAGCCCACCAAGAGCCCCCGCGCATTATGCCTGCACTGTTAGGCAATGACGCCGGGTTACTCGGTGCGATCCAACCATTCATCTAAAAGGAGTCCATCACATGACTAAAATTAGTTTAACCCTTGCTGCCAAAGACCGCGTGCTTAAAGAAGCAAGCGCCGACAACAGCACCTACCTCGCATTCACGGAACGCTATGCTTCCGGCGATACCTATGTTGTCGCCGTCGACCATACCCCTTGTTACATCGTCGCACAACTTGATGCCGCGCTGGCACCAGCATTGATCTACCTCACCGAGTCGCCTTGGCGGTTCACGATCCCGGTCAATACCCAACGCGAATGGCCTTATCCTGATGCGGCGTTTGCCGGCGACCGCCACTACGCAACGGTGCGCTACGCCACCACTGCTGATTATTCTGGCCGTTTTAATTTAGCGGTCAACTCGCACGATCTTCGCGGACAAACCGGCGCTTTTCCTCATGCCAGTGCCAACGCCGAAACTCGCGGCGAGCTCGTTTTCTTCGCCCGCAACGCGATCGACGGCCTAGTCGCCAACGAGAAGCATGGCAACTATCCCTTCCAGTCTTGGGGAATCGATCAACGCGACGATGCTACCTTCTCGCTAGATTTTGGCCGTCCTGTTGTCATGGACACGCTGGCTTTGGTCTTGCGCGCTGATTATCCGCACGACAGCTACTGGACGCAACTGACCGTATCCTTTTCAGATGGTACCACCGAGGTACTCAAACCGCACAAGACAGCAGCTAAGCAACGCTTTACCATCAAACCGCGCACCGTCACATCTCTTCAGTTGACCCAGCTGGTCAAAGATCAAGACGCCTCCACCTTCCCAGCATTGACCGAGATCGAAGCATACGGCCACAACGCCTAAATACGCGCACGAAAAAAGTCCTGCGAAAAATTTTCGCAGGACTTTTTTGATTGTTATTCGACAGAATAGTTAGGGGCTTCTTTGGTGATCTGCACGTCATGCGGATGGCTTTCTTTCAAACCAGCGCCGGAGATCTGAATGAATTGGGCCTTGTCAGCCAGTTCTGGAATGGTGCCGGCACCGACATAACCCATGCCGGAACGCAGGCCACCGTCCATTTGGTAGATGACATCGGCTAAGCTGCCCTTGTAGGCGACACGGCCTTCGATGCCTTCTGGAACCAGCTTCTTGGATTCGTTGACGCCGGACTGGAAGTAGCGGTCGCTGGAGCCATGACCTTGGGCCATCGCCCCGATCGAACCCATGCCGCGATAAGTCTTGAAGCGGCGACCTTGATAGATTTCAAAACTACCTGGCGCTTCATCGGTACCGGCGAGCATGGAGCCCAGCATTACAGCGGACCCGCCGGCTGCCAAGGCCTTAACGATGTCACCGGAGTACTTGATCCCGCCATCAGCGATGATCGTCTTGCCACGCTTGCGGGCTTCGGTTGCGGCGTCGTAAACGGCGGTGAGTTGTGGCACCCCGACGCCGGCGACGATCCGCGTCGTGCAGATCGAGCCAGGACCGATGCCGACTTTGACAACATCGACGCCGGCATCATACAAGGCTGCAGCGCCTTCAGCCGTCGCCACGTTACCGGCGATCAAGGTGACGTTCGGGAAGTGGTCGCGGATCTCTTCGATCTTCCGCAACACGCCTGCAGAATGGCCGTGGGCGGTGTCGATGACCAAGGCGTCTGCACCGGCGTCTAACAGCGCCTGGGCACGTTCGAAGGTGTCACTGGTAACACCAACAGCAGCGGCGACCAGCAGGCGACCATGGTCGTCTTTGGCGGCGTTCGGAAATTCGACGACTTTTTCGATGTCCTTGATCGTGATCAAGCCGCTGAGACGGCCTTCTTTATCGACCAACGGCAGCTTTTCGATCTTGTGTTGTTGCAAGATCGCTTCGGCCTCTTCGAGGCTGGTGCCGCTTGGGGCGGTAACGAGATGATCTTTGGTCATCACCGTACCGATGGCAACTGTGTGATCAGAGACATAGCGCAGATCACGGTTGGTGATGATGCCTGTCAGCTTACGCGAATCCTTAGAATCAACGATCGGTACCCCGGAGATACGATATTTGTGCATCAAGGCATTGGCTTCGGAAACCGGATCGTTGGCAGTCAAGAAGAACGGGTTAATGATGACCCCGTTTTCGGAACGCTTAACCGTCAGCACTTCGTCTGCCTGTGCGGCGATACTCATATTCTTATGGATGACACCTAATCCGCCTTGGCGTGCCATGGCGATCGCCATGTTGCTTTCGGTGACGGTGTCCATCCCAGCGGAGAGAATTGGAATGTTCAGCTTTAAGTTGTCGGCGAGTTGGATAGAAAGATCAACATCCTGTGGTAGAACATGACTTTCTGCAGGTATCAACAATACATCATCAAACGTAAATCCGCGGCGCGCAAACTTTGTCTCCCAATTACTCAAGTGGACAGCCCTCTTTCGTTTTTTGTTGTTGACCAGAATAGCATTGCTGGCGACAATCGTCAATTACAACTTGTTGAACAATCAAAAAAGCCCGTCATAGCGGGCTTTTTAAATGAGAATTGGCTCATTTTTCAACGAAATTAGGCCGAACATTCACCAAGTTTTGACGAATTTAACCAGCAAAACCTCTATTCGCCTCGAATAAGGAGGTGAAATATCGACCGATCATTCGGAAATTAGGCGCCCATCAAACCAGGCAACTTGAAGTAGCGCTTCATCAGCCAGTGGGCAGCGTAGCAAACCACAGCCATGATGCCGTAAACCGGCCAGATGGTGGGGCTAGTCAGTGGTGACTTGATGACTGACAGCGTGCTGGAGGCAAAGGAACCGATCAAAATCGCCGCGATGAATCCGATCATCATCAGCCAGGTCTTGCCCCGCTCTTTCTTGTCGCGACGGGTCCAGACATTGTAATAGGAGAAGATGAAGCCCGCCATCAGCGACATGATCAACAGCGATGCGACCCCGGATCCTGCCGCCATCGTCTTAGGCTTGATGTAAGCCAAGACCGCATACATCAGCCCGAAGATGCTGGCAAAAAACAGACTTAAGTCGATCCCGCTCAGCCAAAACGGCACCACTTTTTTCGGCTTAGGTGCGTTGATCAAACTGTCAGCCTTCACCGTCACCGGTCCGTAAAGTTGTGTTGCCGGCTTGCCTTGGCGCTGGGCTTCGATCATCTCTGGCAACAAGCTCGCCAATACGTTGCGCTCTTGGGCGTCGGTGTATTGGTGTTCCTTCAAGATCCGCCGAAGCTTGAAGACATACTCATCGTTTTTCTTGGTTAATTCTCCCAGTAAGGCGTCGACATCGACGACTGGCTGGACTTCTTCTGGTGTGTTTTTTGTTTTTGCCACTCCATTATCCCCCTTGATGGCTGATCCGCTAAAATTGCGCGAATCTCGCTCGGTTACTTAGACGTTGAACCGGAATTCGATAATGTCCCCGTCTTGAACCAGGTATTCCTTCCCTTCAGAACGTAATCGGCCGGCTTCACGCACAGCGGTAACACTCCCGTACTGGTCAAGATCAGCAAAGCTCATCGTTTCTGCACGAATGAAGCCACGCTCGAAATCAGAATGGATGATCCCGGCGACTTGCGGCGCCTTCATCCCTTGCTTGAAGGTCCAAGCGCGGGTTTCCTTGCCACCGGCGGTGAAGAATGTTGCCAACCCCAGCAAGTGATAACTGGCCTTGATCAGCTTGTCCAGACCAGACTCGCTGACCCCTTCTGCTTCGAGAAAGTCGGCTTTGTCTGCATCGTCGAGCTCAGCGATTTCTTCTTCAGTCCGTGCAGAAACCGCGACCACGCCTGCACCTTCTTTGGCGGCGTAGTCTTCGATCACCTTCACGTATTCGCAGCTGTCCGGATCGGCCATGTCGTCTTCGGCGATGTTAGCCACATACAGCACCGGTTTGGTCGTCAACAGGAACAAGCCCTTGACAATCTTTTGCTCATCCTCGGTGAAATCAAGCGAGCGCACCGGGGTGCCTTCTTCAAGCGCCGGTTTGATCTTCTTGAGCACGTCGAATTCAGCGACCGCTTCTTTGTCTCGGGTCCGCGCGATCTTTTCAACCTTGGCGTAGCGCTTGTTGACGCTATCCAGATCCGCAAGAGCAAGCTCCAAGTTGATGGTCTCAATATCATCAAGTGGATCGACCTTGCCGGTGACACTGGTGATCTCGTCGTCATCAAACGCCCGCACCACATGCACGATAGCATCGACTTGGCGGATGTTTTCGAGAAACTTATTGCCCAGCCCTTCACCTTTGGAGGCGCCTTTGACGATACCGGCGATGTCGGTAAATTCGAAGGTCGTGTGAATGATCTTCTTGGCTGGGATCAGTTCATCGATCCGGGCCAAGCGTGCGTCTGGCACTTCGACCATGCCAACGTTAGGGTCGATTGTTGCAAATGGGTAGTTCGCCATTTCGGCGCCTGCCTTGGTGATCGCGTTGAATAAGGTGGACTTGCCGACGTTTGGTAGCCCGACGATACCTGCTGTTAAAGCCATTGTTGTTCTTCTCTCTTTCTTATTATCACGGGGTGTCAACTAATGTTCAGTCAGCACTTTTTTCATCTTCCGGTCAAAATCGTGCCGGGACATCATCACGATGTGGCCGCAACCTGTGCAGCGGATCTTGATGTCCATCCCCATACGGATGATCTCCCAGTCGTTAACGCCGCAAGCATGCGGCTTTTTCATGAGCACATGATCGTGTAAATCGTACATGAACGTGCCTCCTTAGTCCAGATTAACATCGAGTAAGGCCAGGATCCGGTTCAAATCGTTGGGATTGGCAAAATCGATTTCAATCTTGCCTTTGCCTTTTTGACTCTGCGCGATGTTGACCTTGGTGCCAAAACGATCTCCGAGCTGATTTTCACTGGCCCGCAGATACGGCGACTTGGCCACCGGCTTGCGCTTGGGCTTGACCGGTCCGGCATTGATCTCGGCAATCAGATGTTCCAGCTGCCGCACCGTCAACCCTTCGGCGAGCACGCGCTTGGCCACCGTTGGAATCTTGTTTTTGTCTTTGAGGCTCAACAGCGTCCGCGCTTGACCCATCGACAGTTGCTGGGCGTTAAGCATCTGTTTGACGCTGGCCGGTAGTGTCAACAAGCGCAGGTAGTTGGCGATATACGGTCGACTCTTGCCCAGCCGCTTGGAAACCTCGGCCTGGGTGAGATTGAGCTTTTTAATCAATGTGTCGTAAGCCTGAGCCTCATCAAGCGGCGTCAGGTCTTCGCGTTGCAGATTCTCTAATACCGCGATCTCCATCATCGCCGGATCATCAAACGTTCGCACGATGGCTGGGATGCTGTCTTTGCCGGCGAGCTTCGACGCCCGGAAGCGCCGCTCACCGGTGATGATCTCGTAGCCCGAGACACTTTTGCGCACGATGATTGGCTGGAAGACGCCGGTGTTGCGGATCGACGCCGCCAGTTCTTCGAGCGCGGCCTCGTCAAACAACTTGCGCGGCTGATAAGGATTGGGCCGGATGTCAGCAAGCGGCAGTTCAACCACTTCACTCAGGTTGGTGTCTGGGCTTTCGAATTCTTGAAAAATGGCGTCAATTCCTCGCCCTAAGCCTTTGTTGTTCTTATTCACCATGAGCGTTTAAGACCTCCTGTGCTAATTGGGTGTAGACTTCAGTACCTTTAGACTTGGGATCGTAATCAACAATCGGCATGCCGTAGCTTGGGGCCTCAGCCAGCCGCGTAATCCGCGGAATGATCGTTTCGTAGACCTTATCGCCAAAATACTTGCGCACCTCTTCAATCACCTGGGCCCCGAGATTGGTGCGGCGATCATACATCGTCAACAACACCCCTTCGATGCTCAGCGTCGGGTTGAAGTGTTTCTGCACCAGCCGCACCGTGTTCAACAGCTGACTCAAGCCTTCCAAAGCATAATATTCACTTTGCACCGGGATCAGGATCGAATGTGCCGCGGTGAAGGCATTGATCGACAGCTGACCAAGTGAAGGCGGACAATCGATCAAGATATAATCATAGTCGTTTTCGACCGCCGCCAGCCCCAGCTTCAGCCGCATCTCGCGTGCCATCTGGCTGGTCAGTTCGATCTCGGCGCCGGCCAGCTGAATCGTCGCCGGCACGATCCATAAGTTATCATGTTTGGTTTTCAACAAGGCCTCTGAAATCGGATCCTCGTTGACCAAAACGTC
The DNA here is from genome assembly GCF_054784775.1 of Lacticaseibacillus boliensis. NCBI lineage: Bacteria > Bacillati > Bacillota > Bacilli > Lactobacillales > Lactobacillaceae > Lacticaseibacillus > Lacticaseibacillus boliensis. Next base: position 50,377 of record NZ_BAAIHN010000008.1, on the reverse strand, counting down.
ATAGATATCCTTGCCAACGTCTGGCTTTTGAATCCCCACCCCACTGGTGGCATTGCCTTGAGCGTCGGCATCGATGATCAGCACCTTCTTGCCGGCGTTGGCGAGACACGCCCCTAAATTGATGGTCGTGGTGGTTTTACCCACGCCGCCTTTTTGATTCGCGACCGCAATGATGTGTGCCATTACTCTATCTCCTTTAGTCAAACTTCACGCGACCCCTGCTATTTAGCCTGCTTAGGAATCTCGATGACGATGCGGTAAACGCCATCGGCTTCTTCTTCGTGCATGGTGACCGGCATCCCGGCATCTTCGATCAGGTGCACTGATTTTTTTAGCGTGTTGACCGCCATGCGGGCGTCGTGACTTTGCGGGGTGCGCCGTCTCTTCTTGGCCTTTGCCGGTTGTGCCGACTTCGCTTTTGTTGGCGTATCCGCCAGCTCCGGATGCAACACCGCTTCGACTGCGGCTTGCGTCTCCTTGACGGTCAAGCCGTCATTGAGGATCTGGTGCACCAGCAGTTGTTGGTGATAGTCGTCGACCCGCAACAGCTCGCGGCCGTGGCGTTCGGTGATTTCACCGTTCATGATCGCTTGTTGCACGGGCTCCGACAGCTTCAACAGGCGCAGCTTGTTGGCCACAAACGACTGGCTTTTGCCCAGCTGGCTAGCCAGCTGCGCCTGGGTCAAGTCGTTGAGTTCCATCAAAGCGGTATAGGCTTGTGCCTCTTCGATCGCCGACAGGCCTTCGCGTTGCAGGTTTTCGATCAGCGCCATCGCCGCCGACTCTTCGTCGCTCATCTTCTGAACGATTGCTGGGGCCTTGGCCATATGTAGGTGTTGCATCGCCCGATAGCGCCGCTCGCCGGCAATGATCTCGTATTGATGGGAAGCGTATTCACGTAAAATAATCGGTTGCAATAACCCGTGTTCTTGAATCGTTTCCGCCAATTCGTTAATGGCCTGCTCGGTGAACACCTTCCGCGGCTGGAACCGGTTGGGAACGATCTGATCTAGCGGGATCTCTTGCACGCTCAATCCAGGCGTGAGGTCTTTCTTCTTTCCGAAAAATGGTAACGCCATGTTACTTGCCTCCCAACGGTAACTTGCTTGGGGTCCCCGGCTTGCGCGGATATTTCTTCGGGGTCGGCTGATGCTTCGTGATCACGACCAAGTTACGCTGGCCGCCTTCTTCCGGCAGTTCCAGCTCGACGACGTTGGTGATCGTACCGCCGAGGATCGCGACGGCACTTTTGGCCGCCTGCAACTCGGCTTCTGCAGAAGTCGCCTTCATCGCCACAAATACGCCGCCTACTTTGACCAGCGGCAAGCACAGCTCCGCCAGCACGTTCAACGGTGCTACGGCCCGCGCTGTCACCACGTCAAACGCCTCGCGCTGCGGTGAGTTTTTGCCGCCAAACGTCTCGGCCCGATCGTGATAGAGATGGACGTTGTCGAGGCCGAGCTTGGCGCTTAAGCGTTCAAGAAAGCCGATCCGCTTGTTCAGCGAATCGACGATCGAAATATCGAGCTGTGGCAAGGCAATTTTGACCGGCAGCGAAGGAAACCCTGCGCCGGCACCGACATCGCACAGGCTCAGCGCTTGGGTCTTCAGCTGCGGTAAGGCCTGCACCAGCGTCAGCGAATCATAAAAATGTTTCAGATACACCCCGGGTTCGTCGGTAATGCCGGTAAGGTTCATCTTCTGATTCTCAGCGACTAAATAGTCGTAATAGGCCGCGTACTGTGCCAGCTGACTGGCGGTATGGGGCAAGCCCAGATCGGCCAGCGCTGAAGCAAATGTTTCACGGTTCATGAATTACACCATCCCTTTGTGGCATCCGGTTTAAGCGCCTGTTCTCATTGAAATCAGGCGCGTTTCACGTCATGTTCTAGTTTAACGTAATTGGCCGACAACGACAACCGCCCGCCACCAACTCGAAGCCCAAACCCTTGCGTTTCACATGGAACACGCAACCCGCACTTTGCTTTTATTTACTGGCCAATTATGCTATCATTCCGGTAATTGATAGAAGAAAGGACGACCGCTTGTGGCTGAACCGATTACCATTGCATACCTGTACGAAGATCTGATGAACACTTATGGTGATTCTGGTGACGTAAAGATCTTACGCTACTGGTTGAACCAGGAAGGCTATGACGTCCGCGTCGACAACATCAGCCTCGATGCCCCGTTCAACGCCAACGATTATGATTTTGTCTTCTTCGGTGGCGGCCAAGATTACGAGCAAACCGTTGTTGCCCGTGACCTCAAACGCCACAAGGCAACGTTGACCGACTATATCGAAGCTGGCAAACCCATGCTTGCCATCTGCGGAGGCTACCAACTGCTCGGTGCCTATTATGAGACTAGTGAAGGCACGACGATCCCAGGGTTGGGCATCTTGCCATTGCACACGATCTTCAAGGCTGACGCTCGGATGATTGGCGACACCGAGTTCGAAACCGACTTCGGTACCGTGCGCGCCTTTGAAAATCACAGCGGTCGCACCTACTTCGATGATCCCAAAAAGCTGAAGCCGCTGGGCAAGATGGTCCAAGGCTATGGCAACAATCCCGAAGATGGCGTCGAAGGCATGCGGTACAAAAATACCTTTGGTAGCTATGCGCATGGCCCAATTCTCCGTAACGAAGGCATCGCCAAAGGCATTGCCAAGCTGATCGTCGAAAATCATCAACAACGCGTCGGCCAGCCAGCATAACTAAGAAGAAAAGCCCCACAATCATTAGACTTCTTGTCTAATGATTGTGGGGCACTTCACGTTTGCGGCTCGTCTTTTTTGATCGTCTAACAATGCAACTTAACAGCTCAACAAAGGCGTTAGGTCTGTGGCCTAACGCCTTTGTGTACTTATTCTGGATCGGCTTCGATCAAATCCCCTGCAACCTTGCCAACATCGAGCTTGTAGATGCGGTGAACGTTGATCACAACCGCAGAGATTGCCGGCGGCAGGTGCCGCGCTTCCGCAAATGCCTTGGCATCGGCATAAATCTGGTCATCGTTGTGGAACTCAGCGGTGCCCTCAAACCGGAAGCCCTTGAGCGCTGCACGGTCGACAACCGCCACGGCGGCTTTATGGTTGTCGTTGAGATTGTGCCATGCCTGCTTGCCGGTTTCTTCATTATAGATCAGACGATGATCGTCGAGGACCCGCATCGTCCCTTTAGGGCCCACCTGCGGATTGCCGTTTTCATCTGCAGTTGCCAAAAAGTTGAGCTGTGCTGCCACCATATCTTGCATTGCTTGCGTCAATGTTGCCATTTTGCCACGTCCTTTACTTTTTCACTTATGCCAAAAACTAGCAATGAATACTGCGATCACAATGCCTAACCCCAGCGCGGCAAAGCCGCCGATCACAGGATCAGGTAATGGTGCTTGCAATACCCACCATAACAAACCAATCAAACCCACTGCGAGCACGAAAAGCCCACAGCGATACCACCAAGTTTTCAAATCGTCCTCGAATATTCGCTGAATCCTGCGCACATCAATAAACCTGCATCGTCGAGCTGCGCAGGACAACGGCATTGCGTATAAGTCATCCCAGTCACGCACGGGCTTGCCCGCACGCGCCTAGGCTGACTTATACACATGCCTAAACCCGTCCTGCTCCGCTCTGGTTTCCTCGAGCTGCGCTGAGCAACGCAGGTGCGGCTAGCTACACACCAGCACTCGGGGCAAGACCCGCCCCAAGCACTAGTGCTGGGCTACCCGACCTGCTAAAGACGCTCAGTTCCGCTCTGGTTATAGATGTGCGAGGATCGTGTACTTGTCGCCGGCATCTTGGTCGACGCCAGAAGCTTCATAGAACACGGCAAACTTGCCATCTTGGTCTTGGGCGACGACCAGACCCTTGTCGGCGACATGTGCCGCCTTGTAGATCTGGGCAGAACGCCGCGCCGCCGCATAATCATAGTCGTTAGCGATCGCATCACCGGGGTTAAAGAATACGGCCTCATCCATCGCAATCCCCTCCTTAAAGCGTCGCGACCTAGCCGCTTACGCTTTGACTGACTGAACCTTCGCAACGATTGCCTTGGTGAACGCCGCAAATGCCGGCATGTCCGCTTGGGTCGCCCCTTGCTCGATCTTAATCGGGTCTGCACCTTGAATGGCGCCACTGCCGGTCAATGCTGCCGCAAAATGATCAGGCGCTGTATTGTAGCGATCTTGCCCATAAAAGCGATCCCCTGTCCCGGCGATACCAAACACCAAAGGCTTCTTGGAAAAATCGATCTGTTCCAGATCCGCATAGAAGTCTTGTGTCTCTTCCGGAATCACGCCGCCGGACCAGGTATAGGTCGACAAGATCACAGCGTCGTAATCCAGAAGCTTGGCCGCATCGGTTTGCTGCATCTCACCCAGTGTGACTTCGGCTTTCGCGTGTTCAAAAAACTGCACCAGAATCCGCGCCATACCTTTAGCGTTACCTGTGATCGATGCATATAGAATCAATACCTTCATGTGCGTTCACCTCTGGCTCCATTATACCATGATGGCGCTTTATAGACGAAAAAAGGCGGCGACACCGCCTTTTCGCTAATTAATCTTGGTAGTTAAAATGCGTTAACGGTGCGTTCTTCACATCTGCGATGGTCTTGGTGCCGGCCAGTTGCATGACGATCTCAAGCTCGTGGTCGATCTGCTCGAAGACGCTTTGTACGCCTGAAGCCCCGCCAAGTGCAAGCCCGTAAAGTACCGGACGGGCAAAGGCGACCAAATCAGCACCACTCGCCAGCGCCTTGAAGACATGGCTCCCGCGGCGAACACCGGAGTCGAAAATGATCGGCACTTGATGGTTGACTGCCTTAGCGACACTGGCCAGCATGTCAAACGCGGCAGGCCCGCCGTTGAGTTCACGGCCACCGTGGTTGGACACGTAGATCCCGGAAGCACCGGCACCAATCGCCCGCAGTGCGTCTTCAGGAGATTCGATTCCCTTAACGATTACCGGCAGCTTAGTGTATTCAGCGATCCGCCGCAGATCGGCTTCGCTGATCTTTTGCGCCGCGGCCGCATAGATCTCGCCGATGCCCTTGCCTTTGCCGTCGCCTTCAGAGAACTTCTCCAGGTTTGCCATCGGGATCGGAAATTGGAAGTTATTGATGATGTCTTGTTCCCGATAGCCATCGACCGTCGCATCAACCGTCAAGATGATCCCTTTGACGCCGGCCTTCATCGCCTCATCCAGCAGGCTGTAGTTGAAAGCCCAGTCTTTGGACATGTACAGCTGGAAGAATTGGGGCGCACCAGGAGCCGCAGCCGCGGTGTCAGCGATCGATGTTGATGAATAAGTACTCTGGCTCATCAACCCACCGACTGCCGCGACGCCCTTGGCCGTCGCCTTTTCCCCTTGGCTATGCGCAAGGCCTTGGGCGGCGGCAGGAGACATCATGACTGGGGTCTTCAGGTCGATGCCAAACACGCGCGTTGACAAGTCAGGATTTTCGATGTTGGATAACGCCTTAGGCACGATCTGGGCGTGCTCGAACGCCTTGGTGTTCTGCCGCAACGTCCAATCGTCTTCCGAACCGCCGACGATGTAACCAAAGCCACCGGTCGGGATGATCTTTTTAGCCTCGGCTTCCAACGATGGTAAATTCAAAATATCAAGCTTCTGTTCTCTGTCGCTTTGTTCGTACCCATTCATTACTGTCATAATAAACCCTCCCGTTAATTGATTACGAGATTAACTATATCACTTACTTTTTGTAAATAAAAGGGAAACTGCTAATTTTTTGTTAGTAAAATTTCTCGCAAAAAAAGAAGCAAGTCCAAGTTAAGATTTGCTTCAGACGTATCATGATATGGTTGGCATCAATTGTTGATCAACATGCAGCAGATAATGGACGGCGGCCGCCAACTGATTCTCGGCAAAAAAACGAATATCCGGTTGCGGACCGAAGACATCGATTTCGATCAGCGGTTCAAAGCCACCAAACGGGCGCAAAACCTTGCGCAACCACGCATCCCAGACCTGTGTCACGAGACCGTTGTTATTATCAAGGTTGCGGCGGATGATGATGTTCTTGTTTTCCCAGATCCGCACCCGAATTGGGGTCGTTTGCTTGGCGGCAAGTTCCTGGAGGTAAGCATAAGGTTCCATGATTGACCCACTCCCTTCAACACGAAGGCAACTTCCACTTACTTTTATTATACAAACAAAAGTTCGCTTTTGCAACTTATTAACGCATTTGTCGCAAAATTAGGTATACTAGGGTTAAGCGCATTCGAGGAGGATCTATGCAATGAACGAAAAAGATCAAGTTAACGCATTTTCCCGAGAGATCATCGAGTTTCAACGTAAGAATAATCTTACTGACACTGAGATGGCTCTCAACAGCCACGTTTCTGTAGAACACATTCACAACATCAAAGCGATGCGTGAAGCCCCAGAACCATCCGTGGTGGCTAGCCTCCGCGACTACATGGAACACAAACCCAAAGGCAAATAATCATCCTGCGTTTAAAAATAGCGGTGCGACATACCCAAGCTATGGGTACGCGGCACCGCTATTTTAATTTTATCTGGCGGCAACCTTCTGGAAGGTGTCGTTTGGAATACGAATCAAAGAAAAGCGTTGCGCGGTGTGGCCGACATGCATGCCCAAACCGTTGATAAGCGTCGGCTTGTACGTCCCAATATATGTGGCCACATAAGCTTTTTCATCTTGCTTTTCGAGTGCTTCAAGCTTCTTGTTCTGCCATGGGTAAGCAGAGGCGCGCACGGTCAGCGCATCAGTGGCAGACGACACGTCAGCGTTGCGGCTGGAGATCTCGTATTTGGTGCCTTCCGTCCAATAGGTGTAGTAGTGTACCGGATGGGTACCGTTTCCCGAGGTGACGCTGACGAAATATGACCGATCAGCATCAGTCCGCAACATCAACTTGTCATAGGTGTATTTCACACTAATGCTGTGGGTATCCGCGTAATCGATCGGACGCAGCCAAGTCACCCAAGACATGCCACACACTGCCACCACGAAAACCACCACTTCGAGCAAATCGATCAGCCATGTCCGACCGGCGTGTTGATTGCGAAACACGACCACCATTTTCAAATGGCGATTGCGAATGTTCCAAATGATGAAGACGAGGTAAGCCACAATGACTAACCAAGCGACCAGTCCTATCAGATTCCAAACGTTCATATAATCTCCTTATTACTCCGCTCTCAACTTGTCCGCCTGCGTGACGGCAGCTTGACCGAGGATGTTGAGGTAGTTCCAAGGCTTATCATACCAAGGGTTGAACAACATGTCGACATAAGCCAAGTCGTCGATGGTGTTGTGGTTTTGGATCATGACCGACACCAAGTTTGCAGACTGAGTGATCTCATGCTTGCTTAAAAACTGCGCCCCAAGGATCTCCCGGTTATCTTCATTATAAACTAAGACCATGTGCAACGGGTAGGCATCCGGCATGAACTCTGGCCGGTAGCTGTCGGAGACGGTCACCGATCGCGCGTGAAAGCCTTCCGTAAGCGCCCGATGCAGGGTCATCCCCGTGCACGCCAGCGTCTTGTCATACAGCCGCATCGCGCTGGTCGATTGGGTCCCCATGTAACGGATCGTGTTGCCAAAAACGTTGCGGCCCGCCAGCTTGCCTTGGCGCACAGCGTTAGTCGCCAACGGCGCGTAGGCATCATGACCAGTCGGATTGAAGTGCACCGCTGCAGCATCTCCGGCGGCGTAGATGTCCGAATCGCTGGTTTGCATGTAATCATTCACACGGATCGCACCGTCAGGCATCGTGTCGATCTGCCCTTCCAGCAACTCGGTCATCGCCCGAAAGCCCACGCAGACAACCGCCAAGTCAGCGGTATGTTCGCCTTTATCCGTGCGCACATACGCCTTTTTGCCGTCACTGTCGAATTGCAACGCCGTTTCGCTGAAGAAGGTCGTCACGCCATGCGCGCGGAGTTCATCGGCCACCATCTGGCGCAGTTCTTCGTCGACATAGTGGCTAAGCAACCCATGCACGCCGTTGATGAAGATCACCTTGCGGCCGATCCGGCTGTAAGCTTCCGCCAACTCGACACCGATATAGCCACCGCCGATGATGGCAATCGATTCTGCAGTTTCCGCGCTACGCTTGATTTTTTCAGCGTCGTCGGCGTTTTTGCACATCAAGACCCGTGGCAGACTGATACCTTGCAGTGGTGGGACGACCGGATAGCTACCAGTCGTCATGATCAGTTTGTCGTAAGTCTGGGTGAACTTGGCCGTGGTGACCATGTTCTGCACGTGAAGCTGATGGGCTTTGGCGTCGATCGCCACCACCTCATGGCGCAAGTGGACATGAATATTCGGACCCATCGCTTCGAGCCCTTCTGCGTCTGCATAAAACATATCTTGTAGGCGAGGGACTGTGCCTTCGAGATATAAGGCGATCCCACAAGACAGGAAAGAAATATCCGCCCGCCGTTCAAAAACATCAACGGTGGTGTCAGGATGTCGCGTTAAGATTTCTTGAACCGCTGCTGTCCCTGCGTGGGTACAACCGACGACTGCAATTCTCATTACTTGCGCCTCTCTTTTTGCGTCATTTAATCATGACTAACTGATGCTATTATCGCACGAATTCGAGTAAAGCAAAACGCTTTATTTCTGTATTCACAGCCAACCAGCTATAATTAAGTTATGTTCCCACAATAAGGAGGAGTCGCTGATGAAGATCGCTCTGATTGGAGCCGGACCTCGCGGATTACTGCTACTAAACCGCTTACTGGCCTGGCAACCCCACACTAACCGAGAACAGATGACCATCACCATTTATGACCCTTATCCCATCGGTGGCCGGGTTTGGCGCACCGACCAAGACCCTCATCTGCTGATGAACACCGCCGCTAACCAGATCACGTTATTTTATGACCAAACCGTTGTCGGTGCCGTCACCTTTACTCCAGGCCCCGACCTCGCCAGCTGGAGCCGCCAAGACGCCGCGGCTTTTCTCAAGCAACACCACGCCCCCACCAGCCTACAGCAAACTGCCGCCAGCCTCGAACCCAACGACTACGCGCCGCGTGCCTTATACGGTTACTATCAGCGCTGGTATTATCAACAACTCACTCATGCCCTTTCTGAAGAGGTGCGTGTCTTTTATCGCCAAACGACCGTCTCAGCCATCGAACACCGAGACGATGATTTTACCGTTGCGACCGCTTCTGAAAGTCAGCGCTACGACGGGATCGTGTTGGCCTTGGGCAACAGTGAAAACACCTTGACGCGCGAACAAGAGCGCCTCGCCGCCTTCGCTAAGCGCCATCGTTACCTCTATCTACCACCAAATTTTCCAGCAGAAGGCGACTTGTCTAGCCTCAGCCCCAAAGACGTCGTCATCATTCGCGGACTGGGGTTGAGCGCCCATGACTTTCTCAACCGGCTGACGACCGGCCGCGGCGGGCGTTTCACGATTTCTGACAACGGCTTAGTCTACCACCCCAGCGGACGCGAACCACATCTCGTAGCCGGATCTCGCCGAGGCTTTCCTTATCACGCCAAAGGCCGCAATCAAAAGGCTCCCGGCCAGCAAACCACCGCCCGTTTCACCACTACCGCCCAGCTCGACACATGGCAGGCGACTGGTAAAATCACCGGTTCGACGTTCATGACGGCAATGCGCCACGATGTTGAATTCACCTACTACAGTCGCCTGTTAGCCTCACGACACCAAGATCCCACCTGGTTTCAACTCGCCTTCACCACCGATCCGGACAAGGCGTTGGCGGCCTTGGAGCTGCCTGAAGCAGACCGCCTTAACTGGCAGGCCCTGATCGACCCGCCTGGCGATACTGATTGGCAGCAGACGATCCAAGCTTTTCTCGAACGCGACATCGCTGACGCCCAGCTCGGCACGCTTACCGGCCCGCTAACGTCAGCACTGGAGGTCTTGCGCGACCTACGCGACCAAGTCCGCCAGCTACTCGAGCGGGAGTTATTGAGCGACGATGAGTATCTCGATTGGTTCTTGCGCAAGTTCAATGGGCTCAACAACTTTTTATCGATCGGTCCGCCGCGCCAGCGTAACGCTGAGCTCCTTGCGCTGATCCAAGCTGGCATCGTTACGTTACTGCCACCAGGCATGCAGGTGCAAGGCGCCCACGGCCACTTCATCGCCACGAGCAGCACTGATGCCACCGTCGCTTATCGCGGCACCGCATTAATCGAAGCCCGCGTCCCTGCCGTCAACGCCCCAACCGCCAAAAATCCGTTGATCCAACAGTTGCTACACGCCGGTTACGCGACGCCATACGAGTTACAGCTCGATGGCGAACGGCGCTTCCAGTCTGGCGCCTTGCTCGTCGACCGCCAGACCCACCAGCTACTTGATGCCGCGCACAAACCGCAAGGCCAGCTTTACTGCTGGGGTGTCCCGACTGAAGGTGTGCATTGGCTGACCAACGCCAGCCCCCGGCCGCTGGTCAACGACATCAGTTTACGCAACGCCAACGAGATCGCCAAAGCCTTACTCAACTTATGAGGCCAGCAAAAGAGGTTAAGCCAGTGATTGGCTTAACCTCTTTTCGTGTTATTTCGTATAGCGCAAGATCGCGACCACTGGCGCCGAGAGCTGCGTCGGTGGCAACAGGCTAACGCGGCCGCCTTGAATCACGGCGAGCTCAGCCAGATCGTTGAGCAGATTATTGTGTTGCGCCTGTGGGCTCTTTTGATCCAAACTGCTGTCTTGAAGTTGGCCATTGACCCGTGCACCTTCTTGCAACAAGAGGTGGGCGACGGCGTGCGTGTTGATCGCATCAACGACACCATCGAGAGTCTCGACGATCCGCCCGCCGCTCCGCGCGGCATCCAGCTCTGCCAACAAGGCGTGCCGTGCCTGCGCATCGAAGTCCCCGATCAAGGTATTGGCCGCACGTGCCAGGTCTGTCGCCTTCGGGTTTGCCGGGCTAACTTCCAAGGCGATCGTCGTCAACAACGGATTCCGGCTGACTTCACGGAATACCGCCAGCGTCTGCGGCAGTCCCCACAAGACCAGCGGCCGCTGACTAGGCTTGGAGTAGTGATCGCCGATATACTCGTCGACCGCCTGGAAAAAGCGCTTGGTGTCGTTTGCCTCTTCCGTCGACTTGTCGGTGTGGCCGTGATAACTCACGGTACCAGGGCCTTGGCTAACCGAGTTCAAATTGCCGCCGCGCAACTCGCCGCCCAGCGTTCCCACCAGCGTCTGCGGGGCGTCTTCTGGCAACGCGACCGGCGCCAGCGTGTCATGATCGTTGCGATATAGCGCAATGCGGTCACGTTGCAAGACCAAGACATCAAAGTCGTGTTGTTTTTGCGCGTCGGCCAACAATGGTAAGATCTGCGGATACGTCGTCACCATCGCACTGCTAACCACCGGCGTGTCCAAGGCAAAAGCCTGCAGGCGGGTGCTGTCACACACTACGCCGAGCCCGCGGGTGGTGTTGCCGGTGATCCGTTGCGGCGTATCGAACAACTGTGTCAACTGGTCGTCGTAAGGTGCCCATGCTTGCTCGGGAAAAGTTTCTGTCATCACGTCTTTGGCGTGTGCGATCAGATGCCGCAGTTGCAAGTGGACTGCCGCCACATCTTGATGTGGTTCGCGAGGGAGGTAAATGGAAACGAAGGGTCCACTGGGCGTCTGCGCTAGGAAGTCTTGTAAGGTCGTCATATCGATCATGTCGCATTCCCCTTTCTATTCTTCTTCCAGCATATCAAGCCACGGGTCATCAATGCAAAGAATTGCGCCGCCGATTTCACTGCCCAAAAGCCGCCAGACAACGTCACCCAACTACCGGTTACCGTTGCGCCTCAAACCGCTTGATTTCGTCTTCGAAGCGCTGAGTCAACGCGATCCGGTCTTCACCTGCAAGCAACTGTCCTCGCCATACCGATTCGATGGCAAACGGCATCGTCGTTGCGCCACTGGTCACCGTTTGGGCCTCAAGATCTACCGTCACCAGTTGATCTGCCGCCAACGCCGCCAACTCAGCGCATTGCGCGCCGGTCAAGACGATCGGCACCAGCCCGTTGTGTAAGGCATTGGCATAGAAAGTTTCGTTGAAGCTCGACGCAATGATGACTTTGATGCCGTAATCACGCAACGCCCAGGCCGCATGTTCCCAAGCCGACCCGCAACCAAAATTGGCCCCTGTCACCAAGATCTGAGCGGCTTTGCGTGCCGGGTCATTCAGCACAAAATCTGGGTTGGGCGCGCCTGAAGCCAGGTACCGTTCACCATAAAACAATTGGTCAGCATAATTTTCCCGATCGGAATCTTTCAACGCCTCGCGCGAGATCAACTGGCCGGTATCGATGCTGTCTTGCATGACCGCAACAACGGGGCTGGTCACTGTTTGAAAACCACTCATCAGCGTTCCTCCTTACGAATATCGACAAAATGTCCGTTCAGCGCCGCGTAGGCCACCATCGCAGGGCTTGCTAGGTGTGTCCGCGCGCCGGCACCTTGGCGGCCTTCGAAATTCCGGTTGGTCGTCGAGGCACAATGCGCACCTGCCGGGATCTTATCGGGATTCATCGCCAAACACGCCGAGCAGCCGGGCTCCCGCCATGAACAGCCGGCGTCTTTGAAGATCTGGTCTAAGCCCAATGCCTCGGCCGCGTTTTTCACTTGGCGCGACCCAGGCACCACCCACACCGTTACGCGCGGATCGACGTGTTTTCCTTTCAAAATATGGGCGGCCACTTTCAGATCAGACAGCCGGCCGTTCGTGCACGAGCCGAAGAATGCGTAAGTAATGGGGATTTCAGCAGCGGTTTGGCCTGGATGCAGGCCGATATAGGCATAGGCTTTATGGGTGTTTTCGTCGGTGTCTGCCGGAAACGGCGCATCGACAGCGCCGGTCATCCCCGGGTTGGTTCCCCAAGAAACCTGTGGCGCTAAGTCGTTGACATCAAAATCGATGATTTTATCGTAATCGGCTTCACTATCGGTGTACAGTTGCGACCAGCGGGCAACCGCCGCGTCCATGTCTTTAGGTGCATATTGCCGCCCGCGCACATAATCGAAGGTCGTCTGGTCGGGGCGGATCATCCCGTACTTGGCGCCGCCTTCGATCGACATGTTGCAGATGCTCATCCGCTCTTCCATGCTTAAACCGTCGATGGTGTCCCCGTAATATTCGACGGCATAGCCATTACCAAAAGCCACGCCTTCGCGTCCGATCAGCCCTAAGATAATGTCTTTAGCATAGACGCCATGCGGTAATTGCCCATGAACGCGCACGCCCATGCTCTTAGGCTTGGTCTGCCAGATAGTTTGGGTCGCCATTACATGCTCGACTTCACTGGTCCCGATCCCAAACCCGATCGACCCAAACGCCCCGTGCGTCGCTGTGTGCGAATCGCCGCACACCACGACCATCCCCGGTTGCGACAGCCCTAATTCAGGCCCGATCACGTGGACGATGCCTTGTTCGCGCTGCCCGATATCGGCCAAGCGGATCCCAAATTCCTTACAATTGGCTTCCAGCGTCTCGATCTGTTTACGCGAGATCACGTCTTTGATATTAAAAATATCTTCCGTCGGCACGTTGTGGTCAACGGTGGCAAACGTCAGCTCCGGATGCCGCACCCGCCGGCCGTTTTGCCGCAATCCTTCGAAAGCTTGTGGCGAGGTGACTTCATGTAGCAATTGCAGGTCAACAAAAATCAACTGCGGCTGCCCAGGCTCACCGGCCACAACGTGCTGTTCCCACAACTTATCAAACAATGTTTTTCCCAAAGTTTCAAACCTCCTACCCTCTTCGCGACGGTCATCATCTAAAGTATAATATTCTTTATATTTTCATTTCAAGCAAAAAAATTATCTAGATGTTGACCAGTTCGATATGGTTGAAGCGTTTTCGGGATTTACCGGCCAACCACCGTTTTTTCCCGACTTATCATTCGAAACTTTCCAACCACAAAAAGGCGCCGCACACCAACCTACAGGTTGCCGTGCGGCGCCTTAACGCGTGTTTACTTAATGGCTTTCCAAGTCCAGTCGAGGACTTCCTGAATATCCTCGCCGGTTTGGCGAATATAGTCATGATGATACTGCAAGGTGTCGTCCATCTTCTGAATAAAGCCGGCCGCCTTTTGTTCGTAACCTGGCACATGGGCGATGATGTCCTTAGCCAAGTGGAAACGGTCGAGCTCGTTGACGACCCGCATGTCGAACGGCGTGGTGATTGCGCCTTCTTCACGGTAGCCGTGCACATGCAAGTTGTGGTTGTGGCGATCGAAGAAAATGTCGCGGATCAAGTCTTCAAAGCCGTGGAAGCCAAAGAATACTGGCTTGTCGGTAGTGAAGTAGCGATCGAATTCTTCGTCAGATAGGCCCCGCGGATCGCGGTCTGGACTCTTCAGCTTCAAGAGGTCGACTACATTGATGAAGCGGAACTTCAAGTCTGGGAAGTTATCGTGCAACAAGTTGATTGCAGCGAGACTTTCCATGTTTGGTTCCGTGCCGGCCGCTGCGATCACGACGTCTGGTTCAACGCCATCATCATTAGACGCCCAATCGATGCGCTTCAAGCCGTTGTTGGCGAGCACTTGCGCTTCTTCGATGGAGTAGAACTGCGGCCGTGGCTGCTTGGATGTGATCAGCAAGTTGATCGTGTTTTGACTTTGGAAGACCTTCGGGGAGATCGCCAGCAAGGAGTTGGCGTCAGCCGGCAGGTATTCGCGGATGAACTCGCCTTTCTTCTCGGCCAAGTGCGTCAAAATACCTGGATCTTGATGGGTGTAGCCGTTGTGGTCTTGCTGGAAGGAAGTCGATGTCGACACCACATTCAAGGAAGGATATGGCTTGTGCCATTGTTCCTTGGCCGCTTCGCGCATCCACTTGAAGTGCTGGGTGAGCATCGAATCCACGACGCGCAAGAAGGCTTCGTAGCTGGTGAACAAGCCGTGGCGGCCGGTTAACGTATAACCTTCCGCAAAGCCTTCTGCCTGGTGTTCTGACAGCTGCGAGTCGATGATCCGGCCAGACGGGGCCATTTTTTCATCGCAACCCTTGCCATCGATCGGTTCCAGCCACTGGCGGTTGGTTGCTTCAAACAACCCATAAAGCCGGTTGGACATGGTCTCGTCAGGCCCGAACACCCGGAAGTTTTCGGGATTGAGCTTAATGAGATCGCGCAGATAATCCGACCAGATGATCATATCTTGCTTGACGTTTTGGCCGTGCTTGCTGTTATCCAGCGCATAGTCTTTGAAGTCAGGCAAGATCAACGGCTTGGCATGGTAGCCGACGTTGGTGATTGGGTTGGCCGCCATGCGCTTGTCCCCTTTTGGCGTCAAGGCCTTGAGTTCAGGGATCAAGGTGCCATTGTCGTCAAACAACTCTTCTGGCTTATAAGAACGCAGCCAGTCTTCCAACGATTCCTTGTGCGTCATGTCGTCACGCTTGACTGGAATCGGGATCTGATGGGCACGGAAGGAGCCTTCGATCGGTTCGCCGTTCCAAGTCTTCGGGCCGGTCCAGCCTTTTGGTGTGCGCACGATCAGCACTGGCCAGTGCGGCATCGTGGTGTCGCCGGTTTCGCGGGCGTGCTTTTGAATCGCCTTGATGCTTTCGATGGCTTTGTCCATCGCCGCAGCCATGATCGGGTTGAGCTTGTTGACGTCGTCGCCTTCGACAAAAATTGGGGTCCAACCCATGCCTTCGAAGTATTTCGTCAAGTCTTCATCAGACTTGCGCGACAAGATCGTCGGGTTGGAGATCTTGAAGCCGTTCATGTGCACGATCGGCAACACGGCACCGTCTGTGATCGGGTTGATGAAGGTGTTGGAGAACCAAGAAGCCGCCAGCGGCCCGGTTTCGGTTTCGCCATCGCCGGTAACCGCCGCTGCGATCACGTCAGGATTGTCCAAAACCGCGCCGGTAGCATGGCTCAAAGTGTAACCGAGCTCGCCGCCTTCATGGATGGACCCTGGGATCTGCGCGTTGGCATGGCTTGCCGCGCCGCCTGGGAAGGAGAAGCGCTTGAACAAGATCTGCATGCCCTTCTCGTCTTGGGAAATATAAGGATACTTTTCGGTATAGGTACCGTCGAGGTAAGCGTTAGACAGCATCACCTGACCACCGTGACCGGGACCTTCCAGATAAAACATATTGAGATCGTATTTGTTGATGACCCGATTGAGATGCGTATAGATGAAGTTTTGCCCCGAGATCGTGCCCCAGTGGCCAATTGGATAGAACTTGACGTCGCCGGATTCCAGCGGCCGTTTGAGTAACGGATTGTCAGCGAGGTACAGCTGCCCTACAGAAATGTAATTGGCTGCCCGCCAATACGCGGTCATTTTGTCAAAGTAAGCTTGAGATGAATAATCTGTCGCCATGACGAATACCTACCTTTTTGGATTTGATAGCTTCAGTATAACACGTTTAATGCAGAAATCACTTACTATCGCTTAAAAATACTTAAAATCTTGTTTGTTTCGCGGACATTATCTCATGAATACAAGAAAAAAACCAAGAAAATGTTTGTCAGGCTGTGAAACGTGTTACAATGTTCACAAGAAGATGTGTCCAAATTTAATTGAACCTAGTCGTCCAACAGAGGGGCTGAGAAAAATGCGATTAACGTTATTTGACTGGTTGATATTGGGGTTTGCTGTTCTGGCTGGAATTGCATTGTTCGCGATCCACGCGGTTGTCGAAGCAATCATCGTAATCGTTTTGATGGTCGTCGCGGTATTCTTGCACCGCTCGATCAACAATCGCCCAGGCAGGTTATCATAGCTGATATTCGTGATTAATTTCACGGTAATTCTCCACATTACAACAAAACTGGCACGTTCTTGCAAGAACGTGCCAGTTTTTGTTTGTTCTGGACGACAACAAATTGCCGGGTGTGGCCAAAAGCGACTCCAGCAGGCTTCAATCTGTCGTAGTGGTGGTGCTTTCACCCACACCCTAGATTCGACGTATCAGGATAGTTCAGAGCGCTGGTAAATCAAATTCTTAGTTGATCAGAGTTCTGTTAAAGAATGGTTTACGTGCCAATGAGCAGTTAGCTTCGAGAATTTGCAGTATGGTTAGCACATTGGTCATCTATGTGCAGTTAACCGGAAGGAGGAGGTGGGCCAGCGGCGCGAAGGCGGAAATGGCAGTATGCAGTGACAACGCCAACGCCTGTGAGACAGCTTTGCTGGCTTACCGGTGATGGCGTCGGCAATTTTGGAGATACGAAGTAGCTTCAAAATTAGTCGGAAGACTGCGAAGCAGGCTGCAGACGGCCGCACAGCATACTGTCATTTCCGCAGCAGCAGAGCTGGCCTACTTCCTCCTGGAGGACGGCCAGACCACGATACTTCCAACCAAAAACCCCAGACCAGCGACACGTGATGTGTGGTTGATCTGGGGTTTTGGTAAAGCGATTAGTCTAGGCGTTCAAAGACATCGCGGACGATCATCAGCTCTTCGTTGGTTGGGATCAAGAGGGTCTTGATCTTGGCATCTGCGCTGGACAGATCGACTTCGACGCCGTGCGAGGCGACGTTGACCTTTGGATCGATGCCAGCACCCAAGAAGTGCAGGCGATCGATGATTTGGCCACGCATTTCATCGGAGTTTTCACCGACACCACCGGTGAAGACCAGCACGTCGATGCCATCCATCACAGAAGCGTAGCTAGCAACATATTTGGCCGCGCGGTTGGCGTAGATGTCCAACGCCAGCTTGGCTTGCGGGTTCGTGAATTCGACTTCCTTAAGGTCACGCTGGTCTTGTGACAGCTCGGAGATGCCAAGGACCCCGGATTCATGGTTCAAAATATGCAGGATCTCGTCGACATCGGTGATGTCGAGCTTCTTCATCAGATAAGCGACCAACGACACATCAATATCCCCGGAGCGGGTACTCATCGTCACACCAGCCAATGGCGTGAAGCCCATGGACGTGTCGACAGACTTGCCGCCTTGCACCGCGGTGATACTGGAGCCAGAACCCAAGTGCATGACCACGATCTTCAAGTCTTTGGGATCTTTGCCTAAGAACTCAGCAGTCCGCGCGGAAACGTAGCGCACACTGGTCCCGTGGGCACCATACTTGCGGGCCCCAAATTCCTTGTAGTATTTGTAAGGAATACTGTATAGGTAGTTTTCTGGACTCATGGTTTGGTGGAAAGAGGTATCAAACACAGCCACTTCGGTCGCCCAAGGCATCATCTTGGTGAATACTTCGATGTATTTCGCTTCGACTGGGTTATGCAAAGGCGCGTAGTCACGGAGGTTTTGAATCTTCAACAAGACCTCTGGGGTCACCACGGTGGATTCTTTGAACTCTTCACCACCGGCAACCACCCGGTGCCCAACGCCGACGATTTCGTGCAATTCATCGACCAGCCCGAGCGACTTGAGGTTGTCCATCACAGACGCGACCGCTTCCCCGAAGTTGGCCACCGGCTTGTCATCACGATAAACCTGATGATCGCCATATTTGACCTTGATGTTAGACTTCGGTTGTCCAAGACGATCGACTAGACCTTCCCCTAACTCTTTTTCAGAAGGCATTTCGAACAACTTCCACTTCAAAGTAGAACTACCTGCGTTGACTGCTAAAATTTTGACCATTTCTCTCACTCCTCAACTGCGATCGTCGACCAAGTGTCGCTCACGCTTTTTAACGCACCGACTGCGGGCGCGTTTACTTTTTAGATTGATGACGCTGGTGCCAGGCGGCGATTTGGGCCAATCTGGCTTTGACTCGCGCTTCTGAGCCCGAGTCGGTCGGGTGGTAATAGTGATGATCGACAAGATTGTCTGGCATGGTTTGCATGTCGGTGAGTTTATCTGCGCTGTCGTGGGCGTATTGATAATCATGCCCGTAGCCGAGGTCTTTCATTAAATCGGTGACGCCGTTGCGGATCACCAATGGCACCGGATCCGCACGCGTCGTTTCCGCATCGTGTTTGGCCGCTTCATACGCCGTGTAGACGGCGTTAGACTTCGGGGCGAGGCTGAGGTAGATCACGGCATGGGCGAGATGCACGGAACATTCCGGCATCCCAATGAACTGGCACGCCTGAAAAACGCTGGTGGTGATCTCTAACGCCCTAGAATCCGCCATTCCGACGTCTTCTGAGGCGAATCTGACCAGCCGCCGCGCGACATACAGTGGATCTTCACCACCGTCGAGCATCCGACTCAACCAATACAACGCCGCATCGACATCGGAATTGCGCATCGATTTATGCAACGCAGAAATCAGATTGTAGTGTTCTTCACCATTCTTGTCATAAAGTAGCTGCTTTTTGGATAACAGCTGGTGGACTGCATCTCCCTCGACAACGATCTTGCCGTCGCTTTGTTCCTGGGCGTTAGTAACCGCCATCTCCAACGTGTTCAACGCCACCCGCGCATCCCCATTGGCAAAATCAGCGATCTGCGTTAACAGCGCTGGCTTGATTGCCACTTGTGAGGACCCGTAGCCGCGCGGGTCGGTGATCGCACGTTGTAGTAACACGACCACATCATCTGTTGTCAAAGGCTTCAGTACAAACACCCGAGTACGTGATAAAAGCGCGGCATTCACCTCGAAGCTGGGGTTTTCTGTCGTCGCGCCGATCAACGTGATGCTCCCACGTTCGACGTAAGGCAAGAACGCATCTTGTTGCGCCTTGTTGAAGCGGTGAATTTCGTCGACAAAGACGATCGTCCGCTGGCCTAACTCACGATTGCGGGTTGCTTCTTGCATCACCTTTTTGATTTCATTGATTCCACTGGTCACCGCCGAGAACGTGACGAACTCGGCTTGCGTCTGCTTGGCGATAATCCGCGCCAGCGTGGTCTTACCAACACCTGGTGGCCCCCAAAAAATCATTGAAGGCACCTTGTCAGCTTCGATCAGCTGCCGTAGCACGCGGTTTTCTCCCAGCAAGTGTGGTTGACCTACCATCTCGTCAAGCGTCTGCGGACGCAAGCGGTTGGCGAGGGGCTGGAAACGTTGGGAATCAAAAAGACTACTCACTTTGCCACCTTCCTATTCAAACTTAGGATTTGAATATGTGTCTACTATAACATGAAACCGTTCTCTTGGAACCGCCGTAATTGATATTCTGTACATTGTTTCACATATACTGTACACGTGTTCCACTTGCCGATGACAGCGACCATCTGCTTGTGATAGCATGAGGATGTAATAACAACTGTATTGAAAGGTGGCTATCCCATGTCAGAACAGCTCTTGAACGACTTCCCTGAAGGCGCTTTTTCTGCCTTTTCTACTGCGAAAATGTCCCATTTTCTCCCCGTTCGCAAGACTCTCGATGAACACTCCCTCCAATCCTTCTTCGGTGCCGATGCCAGCAACGTTCGACGGACGGATGAGGGCTTGTCCCTGCGGCTTCCAGATGCACCACCAGTGCGTGCCAAATACGGGGAGATCATCGTGCACTCGGCCAACGGCAAGTACAAGGTGATCGATGAAGAATATTATGCCAACAACTTCAACGATCCCTTACCAGATCCGTATTGAGCGAGGTGCAAATGTGGTCGCTTTTGAAAAATATCATCCCTTGCTCTCGGCTCATTACACTTTCGATTGGCTGACGGCCAGCAAGCTCAAAGAGCTACATGCCTTACGAGCCGATGCCACCCAAGCAACACTATCTGATCGTACAACCGATGCAGCGTTCACGCAAACCGCGCGCTACGTCAACCACGCAATGCGGCTGGTGATGGCCAACCAGGCCTTGATCTACGGCGTCACCGACCGCCAAACTCAGGCGCTGGTGGCCAGCGTCGCGTTGCTCGCGATTGATCCACAGCTCACCCAGGCGCAACTCCAGGTTGAAAGCACGCTAGGCGACGATTCCGTGGCGTTATATGATGAAATCATCCCCCGCATCGTCGGCTTCGGCTTCTTCGAATTGGGCCTCGCCACCCTCACCGCCTCCCTGCCGCAAGTCGCCACACCATTAGGTACTTGGCTACTTGCCCACCATTTTGAACCGACTGCTTCGCCCCAACTCGGCCGCCAGTTCTTAACGTTGGCCAAATCAGCAGTTGCAGACAACCCTCAATATCATTTCTAAAAAAACACCCCAAGCCAGACGTTCGCGTCTAACTTGGGGTGTTTTTGTGCTGTCGTTGTCCGGCAGCGTAAGTCCTCTTGAGGATGTGTTGGGGATAGTGGTATAGGTCCGGACGAGGTGCACTCCAGACAGATATGGCTGGAACGGTGCGCGGCGCTCGGGAGCTAACTCTCCGCTACGCTACGAGTGGATCTTCCTCGACGCCTTTGTTGTAAGCGGCAAGCCGCTAACAACAATGCCGCGCCTGAGCCATCTCGGGCCTCCACACCCCAAACCCTGACGTTAGCGTCGCTCGTCACCAAAAGTGGCAATTTCCAAGAGAGTAGAAATGAATTAGTGGTGACCAACGAGTTGACCCGTTTGTCCATGACATCAAACTATCCTGATACGCAGAATCCAGGGTGTGGGTGAAAGTGACGGAAGCAGGTCAATCTGACGTGGTGAGATTGCTGTTAGCGACTTGTCGCTTACAGCAATGCACAGGTGGAGATCCACTTCGTCGCAGACGAAGTTAGCTCCGCCGAGCACCCTCTCCACGACAGATTGAAACCTGCTGGAGTCGCTTTTGCCTACACCCGACAGCTTACTGGCCTACCACACCCCAAATGCTTACGCTGCCGGACAGCAAACGTCAATCACATGAGTGCCATAAAGACGAAATCGAGGACGAAGCCGAACGTCACGACCCACAAAACGGGATGGACTTCTTTGGCCTTGCCGGTGATCAGCTTGATCAGGCAATAGAAGATGAAACCAGCGGCGATCCCGTAAGAAATGTTGTAGATCAAGCCCATGACGATCGATGCCATGAACGCCGGGATGGCTTCTTCCAGATTGCTCCAGTCGATTTCCTTGAAACTGGACATCATCATCACCCCGACCATGATCAAGGCCGGCGCCACCGCCTGCGTTGGCACGATCGCGATAATCGGCGACAGCAGTGAACTGATGGCAAAGCAAACCGCAACCGTCACTGCGGTCAACCCTGTGCGTCCGCCGGCACCGATGCCGGCAGCTGATTCGACGAACACGGTGATGTTACTGGTCCCGAAGATCGACCCCACGCCGGTCGCAATCGCGTCGGAAAACAGTGCCTTGTCCATCTTCGAAGAAAAGCCGTGCCCTTTTTCCATCGCCTGCATATCGTGCTTGGTGAAGATTCCAGTGCGGCGGCCGGTCCCGATGAAGGTGCCCAGCGTGTCGAAGATATCCGAGAACGAAAAGGCGAAGATCGTCATGATCGATAGCAAGATGTGATGCCCGTCGATAAACAGGCTACCGAAGCCCTTGCTGGAAAAGGCAGCGCCAAACGTGGTGCCAAGTTGGCTGATGGCATTACCGATCGAATTGGCAGACGAAATGTGCAGATTCGTCACCCCGAACGGAATCCCAATGAGCGTGGTACCAACGATCCCGATCAAAACCGCACCGGGAACCTTTTTGACCACCAGCACCGCCATCAACAACAAACCCAGCAGCGCGACGATCGCGCCTGGCTGAGTGAAGTTGACCAGCGCCGGCACGATACCGCCACCAGAAACGACACTTTGCACACCGCCTTTGATGGTGTGTGCCGCCGCGCTGCCACCGTTAACACTCAAGATGCTGCTGGCATCTGACGTAAATTGCAAGAAACCGGCGTTTTTCAATCCGATGTAGGCGACGAAAACCCCGATCCCACCGCCGATCGCGTGTTGCATGACGTCTGGGATCGCCACGATGATGAGCTTACGAATCTTGGTCACCGTGATCAAGATGTTGATCACCCCGCACAAGAACACCAAGGCGAGCGCTTCTTGCCAAGAAAATCCCAGTGCCGCAACCACTGTATATGTAAAGAACGCGTTCAACCCCAACCCTGGCGCCAAGGCGTAAGGTACGTTGGCGAACAGACCCATGATCAAGGTCCCGGTCGCGCTGGCAATGATCGTCGCCAAGAACACCGCTTGTGATGGCATCCCTGTCAGCGCAAGGGTCTGCGGCGCAACGAACAGGATATACGACATTGCAAAAAAGGTGGTCAACCCAGCGACAATTTCACGCCGACGGGTCGTATGGTTCGCTTCTAGTTGGAAAAACTGGTCCATGATAGGCTCCTTCAATTTGAATGTTAAGAAAAAGCCTACGCGTATTTTCAGAAAGAATCAAGTCGAAATGCGTTCAATTTTGATGAAAATATTTTTAATGTTCGGATTATAGAAAGTAAGCGTTTCATTTTTCGAACACTTGGCGTACACTACGGTAGGGTAACCGGTTTACTGGCTATCATCATTCTCGAAAGAAGGTTTCTATATGTTTGTTTTTAATCTGAACGCGCCTCATCTGAACCTGATTCACTCAACTGGTCTGGGCAAGGTCCTCAGCTACCTCCAAACCACCGACCTCGTGGCACTAAAGCCTGGCCGCGGTAGCGTGGCCCCGGATATCCCAGTCACCATCCAGGAATATACCACCCGTACAGAAGCAGAAGGCAAGTATGAAAACCACCGTGACGAAGTCGACATTCAGCTGATCGTCGAAGGTGAAGAGCTGGTTCAAGTTACTAACACCGCCGGCCTGACCCAAAAAGAAGACGACTTTGCCGCCCACGACATCGCCTTTTACGCTGACCCGACAACGACGCCGCAGAACCTGATCTTGCGCGCCGGTGATATCGTCGTCTTATTCCCAGAAGACGCCCACAAGCCTTGCCTCGACACCGATGGCAAGCACGACGTCAAGAAGCTGATTTTCAAGGTGCCGTTAGCCCAGTTCTAACACCTCAAAGTCAGCGATTCCTTCTAAAAATTATTCAAGCACACGCTTTGCCGCCGCTTACAACACATGAGATTATGGCATCAGGAGTTGGGAAAGGGCATGCGTTAGCCGGCTCCTTGCATGTCTAAAGAGACTTGCACACTGACAGTTGCAGACAGCCACGATCAATTTTGAAAGCAAATCTGTCAAAATTGACCAAACTAGGATGCTTTGTTAAGTGCGTGTTTCCGCAAAATTCACCCAGGCAAAAAATTGAACTCAAAACAGCTTATTTGAGTTACCCATAAAACTCAGGCCACGCTACGAAGTCGTTGCGTGGTTTTGGTGTGTCTTCGATATCATAGCTGCTCGGTTATGAGTAACGCCAGTCTGCTAAATGTCTCGCAAGTAACATCATGACATCCTATAATAATTGAAACGAGAACCGGTCACCTTAATTATAGCGTATTACCAACAATTAGCGAATGCGGCGATCGATCCCGATTAATGAGTTACGTTTATTTAAAGTGACCATCTTAATTATTCGTAGCGTTGAAATGAGGGTTCACTATGCGCTTATTATTCAACTCACCAGATTTTTCCTTACCGCTGTTTGTCGATAGCATTGGCTATGACTGGGACCAATACCGCGTCGACCGGCCCAACGGCTACCCTTATTACCACTGGTTACAATCTAACGACGGCCAAGGCGCCGTCACGATCGGTAGCACCTGCTTCACCTTGCAACCAGGCGAAGGCTTTTTGATCGCGGCCAACATCCCCCACGCCTATGCGCCGGTCACACCAAAATGGAATACCAGCTACTTCACCTTTGGCGGCGCGCTGGTCAACGAACTGACCAGCGCGATCGGGCTCCACGAATTCGCCCACATCACCCAGCCCAGTCGCGAGGTCCTGCAATTCACCCGCATCAGTTACCAAACGATCAGCAAACAAGCAGACAACATCGACCTCAACGCATCGCCTGCCGTTTACGAATTCTTGCTGGCGCTGCGGCCATACCTGCAGGCCGATTCGCCGACCAACACCAACACCCACCGCATCGCAGAGGCCGTCTTGAGCCTGATCCAGAATCACTACGCTGATAACCTCAACAACCAGGCCTTCGCCACGGCCACCAACTACAGCATCCAATATGTCTTGCAATGCTTCCAGAGCACTTATCACCAGACACCTAAGCAATACCTCAACACCTACCGCATCAAAAAGGCCAAGGAGCTACTCATCAGCCAGCCGACCCTGCCGCTGGCCGCCGTCGCCACCAACGTTGGCTTCAGCACCGAAAATTATTTGATCCAGGTCTTCAAACATCAAGAAAACCTCACGCCCGGCCAGTTCAGAACGATGTTTCAATGACAAAAAAATCCTCTCGATCATAACGACCGAGAGGATTTTTTTGACGCTGTGCTTAAAGTACCGCCAGCACGATGAAGTTGATAATAAAGCCGATCGAAACGATGGCCAGGATCGGATGGATCTCTTTGGCCTTGCCCATGATCAGCTTGATCAGGCAATAGAAGATGAAGCCGGCGGCGATGCCGTAAGAGATGTTGTAGATCAACCCCATGACGACCGATGCCATGAAGGCCGGCACGGCTTCTTCCAGATTCGTCCAGTCGATTTCTTTGAGGCTGGAAACCATCATCACCCCGACGAGGATCAAGGCAGGCGCCACGGCTTGCGTTGGCACAATGGAGATGATCGGTGCAAACACCGCAGAGATCAAGAAGCAGATCGCAACGGTCACAGAGGTCAAGCCTGTCCGACCACCGGCACCGATCCCGGCTGCAGATTCCACGTACGTCGTGGTGTTAGACGTCCCGAAGATCGACCCGATCGATGTCGCGATGGAATCGGCGAACAGCGCCTTGTCCATCTTGGACGAGAAGCCATGGCCGTTTTCCATCGCCTTTTCGTCGGCATCGGAGAAAATGCCTGTCCGGCGCCCAGTACCAATGAACGTGCCCAGCGTATCGAACGTGTCTGAGAAGGAAAAGGCGAAGATCGTCATGATCGACATCACGATGTGCCCCGGCGTGTTGAACAGTGAGCTCATGCCTTGGCTAGAAAAGGCGGCCCCGAACGTGGTTCCGAGTTGGTGGAAGGAACTGCCAAAGCTGTTGGCGTTAGACATCGAGACGTCGGTGACGCCCATCGGGATCCCGATCAAGGTCGTCGCAACAATCCCGATCAGCACCGCCCCTGGCACCTTCTTCACGACTAAGATCGTCATCAAGAACAGCCCAATCAGTGCCAACAGCGCCCCGGATTGGGTGAAGTTGACCAGCGCCGGCACGATGCCGCCGCCAGAAACCACGCCGGTAACGCCGCCTTTGAAGTGGGTCGTCGCGGCGTTATACGCGGTGTTGTTGATGCTCAAGATGTTGGAAGAATCGGATGTGAATTGTAAGAAGCCGGCGTTTTTCAACCCGATGTAACCAACGAAGATCCCGATCCCACCACCAATGGCATGTTGCATAACTTCAGGAATCGCCATGATGATCATTTTCCGAACTTTCGTCACGGTGATCAAGATGTTGATCACCCCACAGATGAAGACCAGCGCCAGCGCCTGTTGCCACTTATACCCGAGGGCAAAAACCACGGTGTAAGTGAAGAAGGCGTTGAGTCCCATCCCCGGTGCCAACGCGTATGGCACGTTGGCGAACAGCCCCATCACCAGCGTCCCGACGGCACTGGCGATGATTGTCGCCAAGAAAACGCCTTGTGACGGCATGCCGGTGAGTGACAGGATCTGCGGATTAACGAAAAGGATGTACGACATCGCAAAGAATGTCGTTAATCCAGCCATAATTTCGGTAGATGTCTTGGTATTATTCGCACGTAGTTGAAAGAAATTCTCCATGATTGCTCCCTCGTTCGTTATTGATGGGTAAAGCGTACCTCATCCGGCAGAGAAGTTCAAGGAAAAATGCGTTCGTTTTCTATTTATTTAGTTATAACGTTCGTGTTTTTACACCTCATGCTCGGTATTGCCTGTTGTCAGCAAGTCCGTCAACGCCGCCAACGAGTAAAAGACCATGTTGTGCACCGCGGTTTGGGTGTAATAAGCCACGTGTGGCGTGAGCACCACGTTGTCCAGCGCCAACAAGGCATCCCATAACGGATCATGGAAATGGCCGCTTTCGTTCAAGGTCACCAGCGCCTGCGACTCGTTTTCAAAAGTATCAATCCCCGCCCCCGCGATGCGCCGTTGTTGCAACGCGACAAGCAGCGCCTGCGTGTCGATCAGGTTTCCTCTGGCGGTGTTGATGAGCACGGCATCCGGCTTCATTTTCGCGAGCGCGACTTCATCGATAATGTGCGTATTTTCCGGCGTGCCAGGGATATGCAAATCGATCACGTCGCTTTGCGCCAGTAGCGTTTCCCAATCGACGTAGGTGCAGGTTAAGTTCGGGTTTTGCACCGGATGTGGATCGTAAACCAACACCCGCGCCCCGAATCCCGCAAAAAGTCGGATCGCCGCCTGGCCAATGCGGCCGGCGCCGATCACCCCGACGGTTTGCTGGGCCAGCTCCCGGCCGATGAAGGTGGTCGCCTTGGCGTAATCGTCAGCATGCAGGTGTGCTTCGACCTCCCCTAAACGCCGCAACAACGTGAGCGTCAAGGTCACCGCAAATTCGGCGATGGCGTTGGGCGAATATGCCGGTGTGTTAGCGATCCGCACGCCGGCTTGCCGGGCGGCTACCAGATCAATGTTGTCGGTCCCGACGTTGCGGATCGTCAAAAACCGGATCCCGTATGCCGCCATCGCCTTGAAGACGCCGGCTTCATAAGGTGTCGTCTGCAAACAGTTGATCCCGTCATAGCCTTGGGCATAATGCACCGTCGCTTCCGTCAACAATTCCGGGCGCATCGTCAGCTCGTTGCCGGTTTCTTCTTGCCACTGTTGGAAATAAGCCACCTCGTCGACACGCACACCATAGGCGATGATTTTCATTAGTTGCATCCTCCTCATAACGAATCGTAACCATTAATTTAAGCATACTGGAAGCATCGATGAGATGCACGGCAGACGCATGAGCGTTTGCTGAGAGGAAAAGGTTAAGAATGGTTGAAAGCGGTTCCTTAAATTTTAACCCGTCACGTTTTTGTGGTACACTTAAGGTTCTAAAAAAACACGGAGGGTTTATACCTATGAAGATTGTCGTTTTGGCTGGCGGCCGTAGTACCGAGCGAAACGTCTCTATCTCAAGTGGCTACCGGCTTACCAACGCATTGCGTGATAAGGGCCACGAAGCAACCTTTATCGATCTATTTTTGGGCTATGACCTTAAGGGCCAGGCTCCGATCAGCGCCTTCAACGACGCCAACACCAGTGACAACTTACTGATCTCAGATGCGGTGTTGACCGATGAAGACATCAACAAGCTCCGCACCGATGGCAGTACGCAACTGTTTGGCCCCAATGTCTTGGCAATCTGCAAGGAAGCCGACATCGTCTTCCTTGGCCTACATGGTGGCGACGGTGAAAACGGCAAGGTCCAAGCCGTTCTCGATCTGAACAACATCAAATATACCGGTAGCGGCTCGACCGCAAGCGGCATCACGATGAACAAGGTCTACAGCAAAGAGATCATGTTGTATCACAACATCAAAACCGCTGCGTTCCTTGAGATCACTCGCGATCAAGGCACCACCGGCCACACCTTGCCGTTTTCTTACCCAGTTGTGCTGAAGCCAACCAGCGGCGGCTCTTCAGTCGGCACCCATATCGTACACGACGATGCAGAACTGCAAAGTGGCCTCGAAGACGTGTTCCGCTTCGATAACTCCGCCATCGTTGAAGCCTTCGTCCAAGGACGCGAATTCTCCTTGGGCGTCGTCAACGGCCACGCTTTGCCGGCGATTGAGATCAAGGTCCACGACGGTTGGTACGACTTCGAACATAAATTCATCGAAGGCCACACCACTTTCGTCACCCCACCAGAAGACCTCGACGAGGCCGTTCATGACGAGATGAAGCGTGTCGCGGTGCAGACCATGAACGTCTTGGGCATGCAAAATTACGGACGCGTCGACTTCTTCGCCAACGACGATGGCGTCTGGGTGATCGAAGCCAACAACCTGCCTGGCATGACCCCACTGTCACTCATGCCACAAGAAGCAGAAGCTGACGGCATCCAGTATCCAGACTTAGTCGAAAGCATCGTCAAGGGCAAGCTGAAGCTGTACGAAGAAGGCTTGAACAACTAAACCAGAGCGAAGCAAAGCGGTTTTAGCTGGAAGTCTAAGACAGGTTGACAGTGCGATGCAACGCATCGTGCTGGCGACATGGCTTAGACAGTCCAGCGGTGCTTTGCGTAGCTCGACGAAACCAGAGCGAAGCGGCGTGCTTTTAGCAGGTCGGATAGCCTAGCCACCAAAAACCGTCTCATCTTTTACAGCTGAGACGGTTTTTGTTGACGCCAGCGTTTTGCTATGCGATACTACTCGCGGTGCCAAACCACGGTGGCGGTACGCGATCGGCGCGCAAGCGTTCAGAAGGTTGCCGCACGTCACCACAAAGACAGACCTATGGCGGAACTGTAGGCCTGTTTTTTTTGCACTTTTTTAAGGAGCTGTTGCTGCCGGTCCTGAAGTCAGCGTCCAGTGGAGCTGTGCGCCGTAGCCGCCAACTTCAGGTGCAGTGACCGGCTTCAGATCCAATGTCCCCACAACATTCCAAACCGCAACGCTTGTGGTGTTGTCTGCACTCACGATCACGCTGTCACCGCCAGCTTGTACCGGCGGCACGGCAATCGACGACGCACCACTGAGTTGCAGACGCAACGCCGCATAATCAGGCGTCGTGCTCAAAGGTTTCAGACTGCGGATCGACACGAAGTCGCTCATGCTGACGGCCAACTGCCAGGGACTCCCAGCATCGCCATTGCTGACGATCAGCTGTCTGACCCCTGTAGCATTCGTCAACACACCGGCACCTGTGATCATCTGCCCGACCGTCGGCGACTGGTAATTGGCGCCAGCAAAGTTGAAATTCGGTACCACTTGCAACGCCAACCCCAGCGGTGGCGTCACCTCGATCTCAGCAACATTAGACACCACTGTCTGCGTCTGCCCGTTGATGGTTGCACGCATCACCAGCTGATAGGCACTGTTGTTTTGAGCACTAGAAACACTGGCGAGGCTGTATGTCGCCGCCGGGCTGACCGCCGTCGGGGTGCCCGGAATCGCGGTCCCGCTACCGGCAACATACCACGAATAGCTGACTTGTGTCCCCGGTGGCCACAGGTTTGCAACTATTGGCGCACTTAAGCTCACACCGCTACCGGCTTGCACTTGCACGCCAGCCAACTGGATGATCGTTAACTGCTTTGCCGCGCGTTGCAAAACGCCGTTGATCGTAAACTCTGCGACCACATCGACGTTACCGGTGACGGTCGTCGCCGACACCACCCCACCGGAAGTGACGCTGGCGATATCGGTGGCTTGGTCGCTATCTGGTAACGTCACCCGCCAACTCACCGTGGTCTGAGCTGGTAAGTTCACAACGTTGGCCTGCAGTTGATCTGTGCGCCCGAGCGACGAAGTAGCGCCGACCGCCGCAAACAAGAACGGGCGGTCAAAAGTTAACTGATAGTCTGTTCGCGGTGGTAACACCGTCAGCTTGGCGGTGTTGCTTTGGACGTTGGTGGCGATCACCTGGCCACCGCTACGATAATCAGCGATCGCATAGACATCCGCACTCGTTTCAGCATCAGCCAACGTCAGCGTTCCCGTGTTGCTGAGACTTTGAAGCTTACCGGCCACATACCACCGCACATTTTCCGCAGATACACCTGGCGGTAATTGCAGCTGAAATGTCGCTTGCTGGCCTTCATACACTTGTTGATCCGCCAACGCACCGGAGTATACCTGCAACGGCGGCGGCTGGCTGACAACTGGGGCTTCGCCGTTAAACATCGGAGCAAACTGCATCATGCTTTGAATGGTCGTGGTCCCCACTGCATTGTTGCTGGTAACACGCAATTGGTTGCCAACAATGCTGCTCTGCAAAAACTGCGTCGAGTTCAACATATAATTAGGCACAATCGACGCGACCAGATTCGGCACCCCGACCGTTGCGCTTTGACCCGGAAAAAGCACTTGCGGTGAAGCCGTCAATTGCGGCGCATACGCGCGCGGTAAAACCAGTAGCCTGGCAAGCTTTGCGTAAATCACCCTGTAGTTGCCACTCCATGTCAACGTCACCCGCAACTGGAACGTGAACCATGTTGGCGTGGTGACATCTGGCGCAACCACGCCGTAACGGATATCGTCGTTATCAACGATTAGATGTAACAGATCCTTATAGTCCGTCTGGTATGTCAATCCATACTGATTGGCGATATTGACACCATTCAGATTGCTCGTCCAATCCCCATACAGTGTTTGCACTGCTCCGTTGCCCTTTTGCGCACTGATACCCAGCGTCGCGGTAGTGGTCCAATCCCAAAAGCCTTTGTTGAACACTGCCCGCAACTGCACACTATCGCCGGCGTGCACGATCGTCCAGCCTGGTGTCGGCGCAGTGCCGTCCGGCTTAGTCCATGTCGGTTGCGTTTTGAAAAACGAATTGACGCCTGCGGTAGCAGACGGCGCGTTGAATCCTGGCACGATGTCGTTATCTACTGGCGGGATGACACTGGGCGTCGCGGCGTGAACCACCGCCGTGTGCCCCAACCCCGCTATCACTACAATGACGATCAGACACAGAACCCATCTAAGCGCGCGCATGTCGCCCTCCTTGTCGAGTCACCATTCCCACGCCAACTAACATCGCCAATCCTAGCCCAGCCAAGTACGACTGCTGCCGCTCACTCACCTGAGGAAAATGTGTTTGCGTTGGCGGCTTAGGCGGGGCAGACGACTGGCTTGTTGCTGGTGCTTTTTGACTGGGCAACAACTCAAAACTCGCGATACTGCGCTTATCACCGGAAACCACCGCCTCGCCAGAAAGCCCGATACCAACTGCCACCAACACGCCTAACAACAAGGTCTTGCGTCGCAACATTTCACTCACGCCCTTTCTTGTGTCGCCGTCCCAACCAGATCCCCAGCAACAAAACGCCTAGTAGCACTAGTGGACTGAGCAACCACCAGTTGAATGGTTGTGGCTGTTGCGTTGCCGGTGGGGTGATTTTGGCCGCCGCTTGTGCCGTCAGCTGAAAGTCTTGCGTCAGCGTCCAGCGATATTTGCCTGCCGTCGCCACGATTATCGCGGTGTATTTGCCCGCGGCCAAAGGTTTCTTAGGAAGCATATGATAATTCAGATAGGAGTTAGGCGCCATCTGGTAGTTCATGTTCTTCTGCGTCAGGACAGTTTGTTTAGTGGCCTTGTTCACCACCTTGGTCGTTAAGGTCATTTTGCCAAACAAACGCGCCTGTGTGTTTTCGATCCGTGCCACCACGCTGGTTGCGTCTGGTTTGACGGAATTTAACTTCAACACTGGGGCGACGACTTTATTGCTTGTTTGCAGTTGGACCGCGACCACCATCGCGAACTCGTTGGCGATGGCGAACCCATCACTGGATGACGTTTTGTCTTGCGTGCGGTCTTGAACATAGATAGCGCCGAGGAGCTGGCCGGGAAAACCACTGGCAGGCGGGGTCACCCGAAACGTTACCTGCTTGCCAGTGTGCGCCGCTAAGTCAACATCGACCGGTTTAGAGCCAATCGCCGTCAGTTGCGTCACCGCGGAAGGATCGTGCCGTGAATTTGGCGCGTAGCCAACCTGCCCGTTGTCTTGCGTATAGGCATTCGTCAACGTGAGATGTAACTGCTTAGCAGACGCTGATTGATTCGCCACAGTCACCGTCAACGCCTGTTGTTGACCGGGCACGACCAACAGATTGAACCAACCGGTGTTGCCACCTATTTGGTTCTTAGGCAACACCGGCGTCACCGTGAAACCTGCGCCTTCTGCATGTACAGGCCGGATCGGTCCGCCAAGCCACATGCCGATCACCAACAACAGCCACCACCAACGTCTGATCATGAAGACCACCTCCATTTATGTACGCCGGCACCTTCCCCACAAGGTACCAGCGAAAATCAATCTCGGTCTAACTCGTTGGCTCTGGCTGTGCGGACAAAGTCCACGTCAGCTTGGCCTGATAATCACCTGCTTGCACATTGATCGTTTTTGGCAACGAGAGCTCAGCCCCTGTTACCACGATCGTGGTCGTCCCACTACCACGATCGGCTGACGCATTCACCAGCGTCGCAGAACTACCACTGAAGTTGGTACCTCGCAGTTCGACCCCATCGACGTTCGTGCCAGTTGCTGTGACGGGATCAAACGTTGCCGCTGTTGCCGTCAGTGTTTTCGTAGTGTCACCAGCATAGTCAAACGCGGCCAGTTCACCACTCAACGACCAGCCGGTGTTGGTCCCACGGAAGTCTTGTACAACAATCGTTCTATCTTGTTCAGAATCTGCCAGCGTCAGCGTCTCCGGACCCTTGACCAACGCGCTCACGCTCGCTTTACTAAAGACCAGATTAGGCATTTCCAGCAGCGCCAACGTGCCTGCTTCGATGTTGAACTGCGCATTGCTGGTAGTGGTGACGGCAGTCTCACCGGCGGTCAGTTCAGCACCATCTGCCGCATGGACCGTCACTGGCGTTAACCCCGCGAGCAGCCCAGCAATTCCCGCAAGCAACAAGCTCCTCGCTTTATTCATCAGCAGTCTCCCTTAGCGTTTAGTTGAATTAGGCGCCAGTGTCCCCAGCGTTAGTAGACGAATCCGGATCAGGCGTTGCCGCCAGCGTCCAGTCAATCGCCGCCTTATACGTGCCAGCTACTGCAGCTGTTTTCTGCGGGATAGTCACTGTGGCGCCAGTAAATTTCGCATTCGTGCTCCCGGCACCCTTGCCCGTTGTCGCATCAAGCATTGTCGTCGGTGACTCAGCAGCAAAATTATCCGTACTTAATGTCACACCGGTCACGTTATCACCAGTTACGTCACCACCGGACAACGCCGCCGTATCTGCGGTTAACTTCTCATCAGTAGCTTTCGTGTTCGTAAATTCACCCAACTGTGCCGTCAACGTCCAACCAGCATTATTGCCACGGTAATCTGCCACCGTGATGGTTTTAGTATTGTTCCCATCATAAGGATCATCATTGCTGATTGCGACACCATCTGCCGTCAGCGTCAGATTACCTGTAATCAGAGCGGTCACGTTTTGATTTGCAAAATGCAGATTTGGTACGGCAACCAGCGAAAGAGTACCTGAATCGATCTGAAACTGGGCAATCGTACTCCCAAGTGCGGGCGTTCCATCATCACCAACTGCAAAACCGCCAGTAGTAGTCGTCAAGTTATCACTAGCACTTTCACCTGGTCCAGCGGCAAAAACGGTCGTTCCGCCAGCACCAGCGATGCCTAGCCCGATCAAGCCAACTAATGCTCCCAAATAACGTTTGCGCATTGTTTCCTCCTATGGCGTGGGTAC
Organism: Lacticaseibacillus boliensis; assembly: GCF_054784775.1. NCBI lineage: Bacteria > Bacillati > Bacillota > Bacilli > Lactobacillales > Lactobacillaceae > Lacticaseibacillus > Lacticaseibacillus boliensis. The sequence continues at coordinate 16,115 of NZ_BAAIHN010000008.1, read as the reverse complement.
CGCCGCAACCTCCCAAGTGACAGTCGCGCGGTAAGTCCCCGCTTGCACATCCTTGATCGCGTTTATTTTCAACAATCCTTGTACATCTGCTTGCCATTCTCTCGTCGCGTCTGTCGCCACGATTTCCGCCGAGCCAGTCGGTGTGATCTGCGGCGACGTCTGCACCACCCCCTTAACGGTTGTTATCAGAAACATCCCAGCGTCAGTGATCGTTTTGCTGGCACCGGAAAACGCGCCTAGTTTAACGCTTAGTTGCCAAGGCGTGTTCGCATCCACCCGCCCATCGACCAGCCGTAACTCACCAGTCGTTGGCGTCACCAACCACGAACTGCCCGTGTTGGGTGCTGGCAGAACCGGCGGCGAGTTGCCGCTAAAAGTCCCTGCGATCAGCTCCGCCACCGTCGGATCTCGGGCGCCGGTGGTGCTTTGTGCCATGAATTGCAACTGGGGCACAGCTTGCAAGATCAGCGCGTCTGGATACTGCACAGTTAATTGGGCGGTGGCGGTTGCTGGCACGCGCTGGCCGCCGGTCTCCGTCAAGGTCGCCTGCCACTGTACTGCCGCCGAATCCATGACGTCCGGCACCACCAGTTGCGACTGCGGACTCGCGCGTGCCTCCCCGTCGACCAGCCACTGCGCCGACGTGATCGTTAAACCCGGCGGTAAAACGACATCAAACGTCGCATCATCCCCAAAGGCCACGCTTTGGTCAGCTAACCGCGCCTGATAAATGTGCAATGGCGCCGTTTGAAAAGTCATCACCGGTTGCCAGCTGATTGTCGGCAACTGCGTATAGTCCGGGCGCTGAGGAATCGTCAGACTCGCTTGCAAGGTGGAATCCGCGATCTGCCCGTCAGTGTTCGTCACTTGCAGTTGATTGCCGCTTGGCTGCCAAATTGCATGTGCTTGCTCCCACGTGTATTGGGGCTGAATCGTATTTTCCATACCGGCGATACCGACAGTTGTCGACTGCCCTGCGAACAACACCTGTGATGTCGCCGTGAGTTGTGCCTGCCAGTTGTCTGGCACGACCAATACTGGAAAGATATCAGAGTGGAACTCTCGGTTGTCGCTCTTCATCACAACATCGATCTGATAGCGAAACCAGGTCGGTACTGAGACCTTGGGAAACGTCAGCTCGTAATCGATATAGTCATATTCTTCACCGATCCAAACCGCATCAAAGTTGTTATGAATCCCAATACTAGGATCGGCACCAAAATCGCCTCCGGTTTTGATGACCGGTCCTGTGCCTTCTTCCATCTTGGTGTGGATCTGAACGTCAGAATTATAGTAATCGCCATATTTATCAAACGAAGCTCGCATTGGCACCGTCTCATTATTAGTCGCAATCGCATAGTAGTAGAACGCGCCAACTGGTGAACCGTAGCTCTCACTACCGCCATCTTCAGCGCCGTCCACCGCAGCCTCATAGGAAACGATATAGCCGTGTGCATACCAGTTCGGTTGCGTCCGGAAGTGCGACGGTGCAGAACTACTCGTGTCTGACGGTGTATCAAAACCAACAGGAACGTTGGTCGGCACCGTCACGTCAGCGGCCTGAACCGTTTTGGTTGGCAACGTCACAAGCACCCACACCAACCCGACCATCAGCCACCACAGATGCTTCATGCCTTCATCCCCTTCACTGCTTACGGCCTATAAATTCGCAGGAATTCATAAAAGTGAACTTCCTTCAAAAAATAATTAAGTTAGTGTTTACTTAGCGATCCTAACTAACTATACTGATCCATGCTAAACGTTAGCTTCATCAAAACCATCCTAACAATTACGGAGGGATTACCATGACCTATGATTCTCAAGAACTACTCGCCTTATTTGGCCGCCTATTCCAGCACCGCACTTTCACCGCGGCCGCCATGCGCGCCAACCTGCCTGACGACAATCCGCGTGGCCAACGTGGCCAGTTGCGTTTACTGCACCTGCTTGGTGATCAAGACGGTCTCACCAACGCAGAAATTGCAGAAGCCCTCGACATTCGCCCGAGCTCGGTTTCCGCGCTGGTCAAAAAACTTGAAGAAGCCAGCTTCATTGAACGCCACGATGACCCGCAAGACAAACGTGTCAGCCGCATCTTCGTCACCGAAGCCGGCCGCAATTTTCTCAAGGGTTCGCGCCAGTTCAAAGACGACTTTTCAGAAGCTTGCTTCACGACACTTTCCGCAGACGAACAAAATCAACTTCGCGACCTCTTACGCAAGTTACTCGACGGTCTGAACGACACCGATGACCCCCAATGGCAAGACCTTTCCCGGCGGGCCCAGAATCTCCACCGGAACTTCGATCATTTTCATGGGCATCCCTACGGCGGCGACCCTTTTCGGCAGTACCGCTAATTGAAAGCAGGTGAACGCATGCAACAACCACAACCTTTCGATCGGCATTCGTTCATGAAACTGATCGCCAGTATTAAACCAAAATACTGGCAGCTTGTCGTCGGAGTCGCGCTTGGCGCCTTGGCAACAGTCGGTAACCTGATCGTGCCGCAATTCGCCCAAGGGTTGATCAATCAACTGGGTAAATCACTCAACGTCGGCCTGTTAGCCGCTGTGATCGGCGTATTTTTCATCAGCGCGCTGATCTCAGCCGCGTCTGGCACGATCTTGGGCTTCTTCGGGGAAAACGTCGTCGCCAGTCTGCGCGGCGTCTTGTGGAACAAACTCTTGCGCCTGCCCGTCAAATACTTCGATGAGCGCAAATCTGGTGAGGTTGCTTCGCGGCTGGTGAATGATTCCACGCAGGTCAAAAATCTCTTGGCCTCCTCGTTTCCCGATCTCGTCACCGCCATTTTGCAACTTGTCGGGGCATTGGCGCTGATGGTCATCATGGACTGGCGGATGACAGCGATCATGGTGCTCGTCGTGCCGCTGTTCACGGCAGTCATGATGCCCCTTTCCCGACGGTCTCGGCGCATCGGTCGGAATCGCGAAGACGCCTTGGCGGCTTTTAACGGCGAAGCAGGCGAGATCCTCGGCGAAGTCCGGCTGATGAAAGCCTCCAACGCTGAAAACCAAGAAGAAAACGCCGGCCACGCCCAGATCGACAAGCTTTATCATATCGGTCTGAAAGAAGCAATCTACGACTCGATTGCCGGGCCCTTGATGCAAGGCGCCATGATGGCAGTCGTCATCGGGATATTGGCTTACGGCGCACACCGCGTCTTGAACGGCACGATGACAATGGGCGTCATGGTCAGCTTCTTGATGTACCTTTTCCAGCTATTCGGGCCCACGATGACCCTCGGGCGCTTCTTCACGACGCTCGCCAAAACGTCCGGCTCCACAGAACGCATTCAAGAATTGCTGGCGGAACCGACCGAAGCCCTCGACGCCGGCGTCGAACAGCCGCTTGACGGCCAAACATTGACCATGCAACACGTTGACTTTGCTTATGAAGATGAACCCGTGTTGCACGACATGAATTTTGAAGCCAAGCCTAACTCGGTCGTCGCCTTCGTCGGCCCTTCCGGTGGTGGTAAGTCAACGATTTTCAGCATGCTGGAACGCTACTATCAACCCAAGAGTGGCCAGATCTTGATCGGCCACCACAACGCCGGCGAGATTACCTTGCGAGACTGGCGTCGACAGATCGGTCTTGTTTCGCAAGACTCCGCGATCATGGCCGGTACCATTCGTTATAACCTGACGTATGGCCTGGACGGCAACTACACCGACGACCAGCTCTGGCACGTCCTTCAATTGGCCTATGCTGAAGACTTCGTGCGCAAGATGCCCCAAGGCCTCGACACCCAAGTCGGAGAACGCGGCGTCAAAGTCTCCGGCGGCCAGCGTCAACGGATCGCGATTGCCCGCGCTTTCCTGCGCGATCCGAAGATCCTGATGCTCGATGAAGCGACCGCCAGCCTGGATTCAGAGTCCGAGATGATGGTGCAAAAAGCCCTCACTCAGCTGATGAAAGGCCGCACGACCCTTGTCATCGCCCACCGGCTTTCTACTATCGTGGGCGCCGATGACATCTACTTTATCGAAAACGGCCACGTGTCCGGCCACGGGCCACACGACCAACTCGTCGCCAACCACGCACTCTACCGCGAATACGTCGAAAACCAATTCGCTGCTTAAGCCATAACGAAAACCGCCAACCACTTTCGAATCAAGTGATTGGCGGTTTTCGTTGTCCTAACGCTTTCGTCGTCCGGCAACGTAAGTCCTCTTTGAGATGTGTTTTGGAAAGCGGTATAGGTCGGGTTTGGTGTGTTCCGGCCCTAGAGATGGACTAGCGGCTGACAGTCCATCTAACTGAGAACTGATTAGTCACAATCAACGAGTTAACTCGTTTGTCCATGACATCAAACTATCCTGATACGCAGAATCTAGGGTGTGGGCGAAAGTGACGGAAGCCGGTCAATCTGACGTGGTGAGATTGCTGTTAGCGACTTGTCGCTTACAGCAAGGCGCAGGTGGAGATCCACTTCGTCGCAGACGAAGTTAGCTCCGCCGAGCACCCTCTCCACGACAGATTGAAGCCTGCTGGAGTCACTTTTACCCGCGCCCGACAGTTTACTGGTCTACCCAACGCTAAATGCTTACGCTGCCGGACAACGTTAGGCTTGCGGCTGGGCAATGTGGAATTGGATCTGGTCGAAGTTTTCGTGTTGATGGGCCTTGACGAACGCGGTCGCTTCGCGGTTGACTTGTGCGAGATCGATGCCTTGTTGCTTGGCGGCAAAGAGACACCCGCAGTAACACTGGCGGTAAACATCATACTCCTTACACATGGCAACGCTGCGTTGGTAGCCGCCGCGCTTCTTGAAGTCGCTGGGCAGATACGCCACATTATAAAAATGCTGGATCTCCAGGCCTTCCTCGTTGATTACCTGAGAATCTTTTTGCGGGCTGATCGTCAGCGCACTGCCAAAATAATCGAACCCGAGCTCCTGCGCCTTTTTAGCGACGCGATCGAGCCGGAATTGATAACAAACATGGCACCGCGCGCCACCTTCAGGCTCGTCTTTAAGCGACTTGGTGACCGCCAGCCACTCGCTGGGCTTGTAATCAGACGCCATGAAAGAAACGTGGTTGCCGGTGCGCGCGTTGAAATCACTGACAAAACGCTGTTGCACCAGCTTGCGCCGCTCGTATTCCATCCGCGGGTGAATGTTGGGGTTGTCGTAATAGACGGTTACGTCGGCATGTTGCGTGAGATATTCCAACGTGTAGGTGCTGCACGGCGCACAACACGAATGCAACAAAATCTTTGGCCGCTTGTCCCAACCGCCGATCACCTGTTGGAGGATCTTGTCGAAGTTGATCTTCTGGCCGACCTCGAATTGGGCTTTGATGTCATCATACTCTAGCACAACACTCACTCCTTTTTTGCTGCTTATAGTGTACCACACACAATTATTCGGTACACTAGCCACAATTTTCGCGAACAAAAAACCCGCGGGGGCTTGCCCACGGGTCAATACGCTATGCTTAGAATTTATCCCAGATGTTTTCGAGGATGTTAGTCTGATCGCGATCGGGACCGACGGAGAACGTCAACAGGTCCACACCGATCAGCTCAGCAACCCGGCGGATATAGTTGCGGGCCGCTTCTGGTAGATCTGACAGCGTCTTGGCACCGGTGATGTCTTCATCCCAGCCTGGCATCTCTTCGTACACCGGCTTGCACTCAGCGAGTTGCTTGAGGCTTGCTGGGTAGTGATAGATGGTTTCCCCATTGCGTTCGTAGGCCGTGCAGATCTTGACCGTCTTCAGGCCTGTCAGTACATCGACGGAGTTCAGGCACAAGTCAGTGATCCCGGCGACCCGGCGTGCGTGACGCACGACGACGGCATCGAACCAGCCAATCCGGCGCGGACGGCCGGTGACGGTTCCATATTCATGCCCGGCTTCGCGAATGAAGTCGCCGTCAGCATCGTGAAGTTCGGTCGGGAACGGGCCGTCACCAACACGCGAGGTGTAGGCTTTGGCAACGCCGACGACCCGGTCGATCTTGCTGGCCCCGACACCGGCGCCGATGGTGACCCCACCGGCGGGATTAGACGAGGTCACGAATGGATACGTGCCTTGGTCGATGTCGAGCATCACGCCTTGCGCGCCTTCAAACAGCACGTTGTCGCCTTTATCGATCGCATCATTCAAGACCACTGAGGTGTCACAGACATATTGTTTGATCTGTTGGCCATAGCCGTAATATTCTTCAAAAATGTCATCGAACTGCATCGGTTCTGCACCGTACAGCTTGGTGAATTCGCGGTTTTTCTCTTCAAGGTTGGCCTGCAGCCGCTCAGCAAAGATCTCTTTGTCTAACAGGTCTGCGATCCGGATCCCGACCCGGCTGGCCTTGTCCATATAGGCAGGCCCGATGCCGCGGTTGGTGGTTCCGATCTTGTTGTCGCCTTTAGCTTCTTCTTGTAACTTGTCTAACGCGATATGGTAAGGCAAGATCACATGTGCGCGATCAGAGACGCGCAGGTTGTCACCGGCGACGCCAAGATTTTTGAGATAAGCGAGTTCTTCAACCAGACTCTTCGGGTTGACGACCACGCCGTTGCCGATTACCGACAGCTGATGAGGGTAGAGGATACCACTCGGAATCAGACGCAACTTGTAGACTTGACCTTCACTGTGAATGGTGTGGCCGGCGTTGTCGCCGCCTTGATAACGGCTAATGACCTTGGCGCCTTGGCTCAGGAAATCTGTGATCTTCCCCTTACCTTCATCACCCCATTGTGTCCCAACAACTACGACTGTTCCCATGATATCGCTCCCTGCATCTTTGTACGGCATCTGCCGCCACTGGCTATTCTACCAAGTTGGGTGACAAGGCACAAGGTTAAACCCGAATAATATTTCTATAATTGAAAAAAGATAAATAAAAACCCGAACAAAAATCGTCCGAGTCTCATTTTTAACTTATATTACCGAATCACTCGTGGCCGTGATCCAAGGTTTCTTGAAGGTAAGCATAGATGTGTCCAAACGCCATCTCCAGCACCTGCGCAAAGCGCACCGGCACCTGTACCCCGGCGTCTTCATTGACCAGATTCATCATGAAACCGGTAGCCGTCAGCTGTGTCGGGTACCCCAGTAGGTGCTCGTCACTATCCGCCACCCGGATGCGGATCACCCGCGAAAAGGCTGCGGCCGACTCGACCAGATTCTGGATGAGATCGTCGGAAGCGTCGAATTCGCGATCGGCGTTCAACACCGGCTGCTGGGTGAAGTCGTGCTCGCGGTCCCACTGGTCGTAATACGCCACCGTCTGCAGGTAGTCGCTGGCGGTGGTGACACTTTGGATCGCCGGCAACCGCATCGCCACATAGCCGCCAAACTGGGCCGCCATGTCTTTGAGACTCAACACCACCGCCTCTTCGTTGACGGCCTTGACGCTCCCGACGAAGAACTGGTCTTCATTGCCTTTGGGCATCACCGCCAGCAAGTCGCCGCTGGTCATCGCGTCTTGAAAAATCGCAGCGAGCTGTCCGTCGTTGGGAACCAGCGCTGATTTGACGTGTTGCAAAGCGTCGCGATGTGCGACGAGATCGGTTTCTTGGCTCAAGTCGAGCCCTTGGAACTCGACCACCAAGACATCCGAATAGTCGACTTGTAGCGACCGGACGTCGGTGTAGTTGAACTTGTTGAAGACGTTCAATGTGAAGCGGTCATCGGCCACTGCGGTGACTTGGCCTTCGAGATAGGCTTCATCATCGGCCAAGATCACCATCACGACTTGTTGCGTCTTGTTCACCTGGGTGACGAGTTGGGTCAACAGGTCTTGGGTCGCATCGAAGCTTAGCTTGTCTTCTTTGCCTGCCACCGACAGGAAGTGTTCCGCCTTGGCGATCGCGATGCGCTGTTGCATGTCGTCGAGATCTGCGCCTGCGAATTCGACCTGCGCAATCGCCGCGAAGTTGATCCACACGGACCCATCCGCGATACCGGCGTCGTTATAAGTCGCAATGATCACGGCATTATTACCTAACGCCTGGACATAACCAGTGTAAAAATCGTCGGTGTCACGCTGATAGACATTGATCATCAGCTGTTCGTTCAACGCCGTCATGAGACTCATTAAAATCGCATCCAAATAGACTTGCCACCCTTCTTTGCTGCTCTGATCGCGCTCACTGCCCTGGCGTGTAAGCGATCGAGCTAAATTTATTATATGACTTCACAAACAACAACTTCACCGTTCCACGCGCACCGGAACGGTTTTTTTCGATGATGACTTCAACTTCACCGACGTCATTGTCTTGATCTTCTTGGCCGTCATCGTCATCGTCGCCGTCTTCACCGTCACGATAATAATCTTCCCGGTATAAGAACGCCACGATATCCGCATCTTGTTCGATCGATCCGGATTCACGGATGTCTGACAGCACCGGCCGCTTGTCTTGGCGCTGCTCGACGCCACGCGACAGCTGTGACAGCGCGATGACCGGGCAACCCAGTTCTTTGGCAAGCTTCTTCAAGCCACGCGATACCGCTGAAACTTCCTGCTGACGGTTTTCTTGGCCGGAACCTTCAATCAGCTGCAGGTAATCGATGATGACCAGCCCAAGGTCTTGTTCCTGAGCGAGCTTCATGCACTGCGAGCGGATCTGCGCCAACCGGATCCCCGGCGTGTCGTCAATAAAAATGCTGGCTTCGCTCAGGCTACCCATCGCCACCACCAGGTTTTGCCATTCTTCTTCGTTGAGCTGGCCGGTTCTGAGATGGTTGGCATCGATGCTGCCTTCTGAGCACAGCATCCGGTTGACCAGCTGTTCGGCGCCCATTTCGAGGCTGAAGATCGCGACGGTTTTCTTGGTTTTGGTCCCCACGTTTTGGGCGATGTTCAACACGAACGCCGTTTTCCCGACGGCAGGCCGCGCCGCCAAGATCACCAGTTCCCCATCGTGCAGGCCAGTGGTGATTTTGTCGAGGTCTTTGAAACCAGTCGGCAGACCCGTGATCTCTTGGTCGTTTTGATACAGCTGATCGATTTCTTCCATCGCCTGCGTCAACACGTCTTGGATCGGCCGGAAGCCCGTCCGCTTGGTGGTGTCGGCCACCTGCAAGATCTCGTCTGACGCGGTTTCCAACAACCCTTGGACATCCGACTGGTCGTCGTAGCCGCGTGCAGCGATGCTTTCAGCCGTGTCGATCAGGTTGCGTAACTGAGCCTTTTCAGCGACGATTTTGGCATAATACACCATGTTCGCAGCTGATGGCACCATATCAGCGAGCTCGACCAGATAGCCGATCCCACCGACGTCTTCCAGCTGGTTGTGGCTTTGCAGATAGTCTTGCACCGTCACCAGATCGATGACTTCTTCGTGATCTGAAAGCTCCGCCATCGCCGCGTACACCAGCCGGTGAGCGCGCATATAAAAGTCATCTGCAGTCACGTATTCAGCCGCGTCGATATACTTTTTTGGATTCAAAAAAATCCCGCCAATAACGGCTTGTTCAGCTTCTTTGCTGAATGGCGGGTTGCGCCGAATCTGCTGGTTATCCATGCTACGCTCCTTTGGGTAAGAATCTCCTACTCAGTTTACTTGATACGCATCCTTTTTTCAAAGCGCGACAAACGGCTATCCACCAGGATATGCCTGGCAGATAGCCGTTTGCGGACGCGTGATTATTTTTGCGCGGTGACGTGGACGCGAATCGTCGCTTCGACGCCTGGGTACAGATTGATCTTCACATTGCGATAGCCAAGCGACTTGATCGGCTCTGGCAGATCCATCTTCCGCTTGTCGACCTTGATCTGATATTGCCGATCGAGTGCTTGGGCGATCTGCTTGGAAGGGATCGACCCAAACAAGCGGGAATCATCGCCGGCTTTGGATTGGATCTCAACGACGTGCTTGTCGTCTTCCAGCAAGGCCTTGACGGCTTCGGCTTCGGCCTTATGTTCGGCCTCTTTCTTCTCTTCAAGCCGTTGTTGGCCGCGCAAAGCGCTCATCGCCTGAGGGGTTGCCGCTTTGGCCTTACCGTTTTTGATCAAGTAGTTCTGTGCGTATCCGTCAGGAACTTCCTTGACCTCACCGCGATTACCTTTGCCACGCACATCTTGTGTAAAAATTACCTTCATAACTGAGCCCTTCTTTCTTGTCTATCCACCACTACTCGTTGGCTTGCACCTTGGTGATCGTCTCTTGCAGTAGCGCACGCACCTCTGCGACATTCTTGTCGTCGATTTGCGTGGCGGCATTGCTGAGATGCCCGCCGCCACCGAGCGCTTCCATGATTACCTGGACATTGATGTCTCCGAGGCTGCGCGCCGAGATGCCGACACGCCCGTCTGGCCGCCGAGTCACCACGAAACTGGCATCGATCCCGCTAAGCGACAGCAGGGTGTCTGCGGCCTGCGCAGCAATCACAGGATCATAGGGGGTGTTCTCTTCACCTGTACATAATGCCATATTGTCGTTGATCATTTCAACGCTATCGATGAGATGATTCTTCTGAATGTAGCTATCGACGCTTTCTTTCAACAGATTCTGCGCCAACAAGCCATCAGCCCCCACTGACCGCAGATAGCTGGCCGCGTCGAACGTCCGTGTCCCGGTACGCAGGGAAAACGACTTGGTGTCCACGGTGATGCCGGCAAGCATCGCGGTCGCTTCAAGCTTAGACACCCCACCGGCAGTTGTCGGCTGGTATTCAAACATCTCCGTGATCAGCTCACACGTCGAGCTGGCATAAGGTTCGATATAGACCAGCATCGGATTTTCCGGAAATTCTTCGCCACGCCGGTGATGATCGATAATCACCGTGCGGGCCGCTAAGCGATCGTACAGTTGCGGCGCGGTCGTGATCGACGGTTTGGAATGATCGACCATCACCAGCAAACTCTGGCTGGTCGCCATCGTCAAAGCGGCTTCCGGTGTGACGATGGCATTAGCGATTTCTGGATCCTTGCCGACTCGTCCCATCAAACGCTCAACGTCAGAATGCAGGTGCTCGGGATCGATGACGACATAACACTCCTTGCCGTTCATCTGCGCAATGCGCCGGATCCCTAACGCCGCCCCGACGGCATCCATGTCCGGTCGCTCGTGCCCGACCACAAACAGCTTATCAGTTTGCTTGAACAGTTCTTGCAAGGCCTGCGCGATCATGCGCGCCCGGACCCGCGTACGCTTGGCCATCGGGTTGGTCTTGCCCCCGTAAAAGCGAGCCTGTTCACCTTTTGCCCGCACGACGACCTGGTCGCCGCCACGTCCTAAGGCTAAGTCGAGGTTCGACTGCGACGTGACAGCCAGCCGAGAGAGGTCCGAATCACCATACGCGATCCCGATCGACAGCGTCAGCGGATAGTTCTGCTTCGACGTCTCTTCACGGATCGTGTCGAGGATCCTGAACTTGTCGTCTTCGGCGGCCTGCAAAGCCTGCATGTAAGCCACCAACAAGAAGCGGTCGTTAGAGATCCGCCGCACGTACATACCGTAGTGGTTGGCCCAGTCGGTCAGGTGGTTGGTAACATATGAATTCAGGTTGGTAACCGTTTGATCGTCAAGCGTCTGCGTGATCTCATCGTAGTTGTCCAAGAACAGTTGGCCAATAACGACCCGCTCGTTTTCCGCCTGGGCTTCGATCTTCGCGTACCGGGTGATATCCATCAAGTAGACGACACCGATACTTTTTTGGATGATCATCTCAAAAACATGCTCACCCCAGTGCACTGTCTTCAGTTCATTGACGTCTTGGTTCTGTTCGACCAACTTGCCCAGCTCGCCATCGATATCATTCAGCGTTCTGCCCAACAAGTCGGCATCGCCGAAATACTGCTGCAGATAGGGATTCGCCCATTCCACCACCAACTTCTTGTCGTACAACAAGATCCCGACAGGCATCTTGATCAACGCCTCTTGCTCACCGCGTTTGATGCGGTAAGCGAGGTTGGAGATGTACCGATTCGTATTCTCGCTGATCGTCGCCAAGGCATAGATGATCGCAACGACCAACCCGATCAAGAACAAGAACATCAAGACGGCGACCCACGGCCGGATGAATCCCGCGACAACGACATCCAACACTGCCAAGATGACCATCCCAAAAACGGTGTACCGCAAGCGGACATCTTCGAGGAACGCTGGAAGTTTGATTTTGGCTAGTAGATCCTTCATCACACGTTTACTCGCTTTCACAAAACCGGATTCTGGTTAACTATTTCTTAAGCTATTTTACCACACCGTCACCTTTACCGCTGATAACGCCACCAACCACTAAGTCAAGACGCAAACGGCTCTGGCACGCAACTCGAATCCGAGTTACGTGCCAGAGCCGCTCGCAAGGTGCCTTTAATTAGCTTACTTTGGCTGAATCAAGCCCATGGCATCCATGGTCTCAGCGATCTGCATCGAGTTCCATGCCGCGCCCTTCAGCAGGTTGTCGGAAACGTTCCACATGTGGAAGAAGCCTTCGTTTTCTTCGTCAGGACGGATCCGGCCGACATAAACTTCACGCGTGCCTTCAGCGTTGGCTGGTTGAGGATAGATTTGATGATCCGGGTCGTCTTGCACGACGACACCAGGGGCGCCAGTCAAAGCCGCACGGATCTGATCGGCCGTTGCACTCTTGTCTTCAACTTCGAAGTAAACTTCTTCAGAATGAGAAACCGGTACTGGGACCCGCGCGCAGGTCGCGGTGACCTTGAGCTCAGGGTCGTCCATGTCGCCCTTCATGATCTTCTTGGTTTCATGGATCATCTTCCATTCTTCGTGGGAGTAACCATCGTCTTCGAAGACGTCAATTTGCGGCAACACGTTGAACGCCATCTGGTAATGCTTCTTGTCGCCAGCAGTTGGCAAGATCTGCGGCGTTACCTTGGACACGTCGCCGTCTAAATATGCTTGCGATTCTGCAGCAAGCTCGTTAAGCGCGCGCTGGCCGGCACCACCGACAGCTTGATAAGTCGAGACCATCACGCGACGCAGGCCAAACGCCTTGCGGATCGGCTCCAGTGCCACCACCATCTGAATCGTCGAGCAGTTCGGGTTGGCGATGATACCATGGTGTGTGCGCAGCGCTTCTGGGTTGACTTCTGGTACGACCAGCGGGATCTCTGGATCCATCCGGAACGCGCTGGTGTTATCGACAACGATCGCACCGGCCTTAACAGCACTCGGGGCAAACCGCTTGGAAACTGAACCGCCGGCAGAAAACAGCGCGATGTCGATTCCTTCGAAGGAGTCGTCAGTCGTTTCTTCAACGGTCAGTTCTGTGTCCGCGTAAGGCACCTTTTTGCCAGCAGAGCGCTTCGAAGCCAGCGCCTTAACGCTCGCGATCGGAAGCGGAGATTCCGCCACCATCTTCAACATCCGGGTCCCAACGGCGCCAGTTGCGCCAACGACTGCTACATGATATCCACTCATAATGATCTTCCTCCTACGGAAACTAATGCTGCTATTTTTGATTGATTGAAGTTGCTGCTTACGATTTCGGGGTTTCTTCGCCTTATGCACATGCCTAAAACCGGCTTGCTCCGCTCTGGTCTTGGTTAAACCGTGGCGACCAGTCCTCGGTATGGCAGGTCTGAGACGAAACTGGCGTATTGGGCCTGTTCACCCGTGTCGGTGACGGTCGCGCCGGTGAAGTCGCCTGTTGCCAGCGTGCTTTCTGGCACGGTGATCTTGGCGATGACCGACGCGTTGCCGATCAGCTCGATCCAGTAACGCCCAGAGGCTTCCTGATGAACGATCGTCTGGACCATGCCACCTGGATTATAAACCGTAATCGGCACGTCGCGGCTGGCGACTTCCGGATGGGTCAGCACCAGCGCGAGGCTGGTCGCAGACATCCCTGTGCCGCAGGCGTTGGTGAAGCCGACCCCACGTTCGTATGTCCGGGCAAAAATGGTATTTTCCCGCATGATCGTCGCGAAAGTGACGTTCACCCCTTCTGGGAAATACGGGTTAGGCGCGTTTAGTCGCTTCCCGATTGCTTCGATCGCGTCGCCGTTCAACTCAGCGGCATCGACAAACGCGATCAGATGCGGATTCGGCACCGCGATCGCGGTGAAGCGCAAGCTCGGGTGGATCTCCGGCAGCACCTGATCGATGATCTCGTCGTGTCCCAGCTGGGCAAACGGCAAAGCGTCAGCGGCGAAGCTGACAGGTGAGATCTCGACACCGTAAGCCGGCACGCCTTCAGCAAGCTGGGCTGCACGGTGGACCTTCAGGCTGGCTTCTGCGGTTTGGACGCTAAATTCATCTTGGCCGGTTTTTTCACTCAGATAGCGACTGACGGTACGCAAGCCGTTGCCACACATTTTGGCATAGGTCCCGTCGGCGTTGATTACTGTCATCCGCCCGGCGGCTTGGGCGCCAGCAGACACCACCAAAAGCCCGTCAGCACCGCCCGTCAAGCCCTCTTGGCGATCACACAGCCGCTTGGCCAACGCGATCAGTGTCGCGTCTGGTAGCGGCGTCGTCAGCGTCGTTTGATCCAGCAGGAAAAAGTGGTTCTCAGAGCCATGGACCTTCAACAATTCTGCCATGTTATCCCTCCATCTGTTGGTTGACCGGAATGAAAAATGCGTTGTAGATCGCCCGCACGGCGGTGTTCGCCTGCGTCTTACTGGTGCCGAGCATCAGACTGATCTGGCTGGCGCCTTCGTTGATCATCGTGACGTGTACGCCAGCGGTCACGAGCGGTGACAACACGCGTTGGATGAGGCCGATCCGTTTGGCCATGCCTTCGCCGACGACCATCGTGATTGCATAGTCGTCGATCCACTGCAAGACATCTGGATGCATTTTGTCTTGGATTTCTTGGCACAACGTCGTCCGCAACTCAGGCGTCAGCTGCCGGTTGTCGATAATCACCGTCAGATCATCGATCCCACTCGGCATATGTTCGTAGTTGATGCCGTGATCGTAGAAAATCTGCAACAGCCGCAAGGTGAAACCGACTTCCTTGTTCAGCAAGTAGCGGTGCAGGTAGATCGCGCTGAAGTGATCGGACGAGACGATGCCGGTGACGGCATGCTGCGGGGTGAAGCCGGCTTCCGGCACGATCATCGTACCGGCGTGATCGGGTTCGTTGGTGTTTTTGAGGTTGATTGGGATCTGCCCTTCGATCGCCGGCAAGATCGCTTCGTCATGGAAAACGCCAAAGCCGCCATAAGACAGCTCCCGCATCTCCCGGTAAGTCATCTTCTGGATCGCCGCGGGATGGTTGACCACCCGTGGGTCAGCGGCGTAGACGCCATCGACGTCGGTGAAGTTCTCATACAGATCAGCACCAAAGCCGCGCGCCAAGATCGCACCGGTGATATCACTGCCGCCGCGAGAAAACGTCGCGATCTGGCCGTCTTCCGTGTACCCGTAAAACCCTGGTACCACTAAGACCCCTTCTGGCCGGGCATAGGCTTCCAGGTTGGCATACGTTGTTGCCAACACCTCAGCGTCGTTAGGCTGATCGGTGACGACCAGCCCGATCGTCTTTGGTTCGCCGTAAAAAGCCGGCGTGCCGCTAGCGTTGAGCACCGCCGTCAACAAGTAGCCGTTGAGCTTTTCGCCGTGAGCCTTGAAGGCCGCCATCTGATAATCAGCGTTGGCGAAAGTCTCATGTTGTAGTTGCTCGATCTCGGCTTGGATGTGTGCCATCACGGTCGCGTCCAGCTCATAGGCCGTCGCGATCTCACGATAACGTTCGCAGATCGCCGCGATCGTCGCCGCCGGGTCGATTCGATTTTGCACCTGAGTGGCATAGGTGATTAAAAGGTCGGTCACCTTGGTGTCGTCGTGATGACGTTTACCTGGCGCACTCGTCACCACCACCTGCCGGCTGGGATCCGCCTGCATGATTGCGACGACCTTTTCAAATTGCTTACTATCGGCCAGACTTGAGCCACCAAACTTAACGACACGCATGTTCCTACGCCCTTTCATGATAAAACAATGTGAACTGCTGTGATTTGAGATGAAGTCTAACACACATTTCTCTTAAAGCCTAGCACTAGATCGCGAATTTTTCGCGGATTTTCCGCGCATCATTAGTACGACGGATTTACAATTCAAGTGCAACAAATTAGTCAAATAGAAAAGACTCATAGCCTGAGTCCTTGTAAAATGGAATCACCACAAGACCAACTACAAGGAGAACTCGACTATGAGTCCGTACACCCAT